>JACDBR010000229.1 GCA_013694825.1 Solirubrobacterales bacterium | reverse complement strand
CGGGCTCAACTCGACACCGCAACTCCTCCCGCCCGGGGGCGTTGGGAGATCAGGGGAGTCGAAATCGCACGCAACAAGAGGAGATCTGGATGAAGCGCATCGCAGGAACGGCCGTTATCGCGGCGCTGTTGTCGCTCTCACTGGTCGGGGTGGCAAGTGCCCACACCGTGAGGCACGACTCGACGGTGACCCTCCACGTAAAGAAGAACGGCCAACAAGCCGACAGCTTCGAGGGCAAGGTCATCTCCGACAGGCCGCGGTGCGAGAGAAACCGCAAGGTCGCGATCTACCGACGCGTCAAGGGTCCCGACGTGCTGATCGGCACGACGACCACCGACGCCGACGGCAACTACGCGTTCGTGCTGCCGGGCGACGCTCGATCCGGAACCTACTACGCGGTCGCGAGGCGGAAGGTGCTTCGCAGCGATGCCGAGCACCGGCACGTCTGCAAGCGGGCGGTCTCAAACGACGTAACGGTCGCTGGGCCTCCGGCCCCGTAAGGACGTTGCTGTGGACGGGCCGGGGTCTTTTGCGGAAATGGCCTCGGCCCGTCGGCATTCCCGAGACCTGAACATGTCCCTGGCGTTCGGCCGCTTGAGCTGGCGGGGGTCTGCGGGAAAAATACGGATACGACTGTGACGGGCCCGCGATGCACCCTTCGCCGGTTCGACAGTTGGCCTTGCTGGTCGCGGTCCTATCCCTCGTGGGCACAACGGCCGCGAGCGCTGGCGTCGTGCGCTACGAGACGCTTGGATCACGTCGGTCACCTGGAACGAAACGACTGGGGAGTACCTCATCAAGGGCAGGGTCAGCTCCCCCAAGCCCGTCTGCATTGCGAACCGGCGCGTCACCGTCCAGGCGTGGAATTGAGAGCAGTGGATTCCGGCTCCCACGAGCGACTTCGGCCAGACTCCTACGACCACCTCTGGCGAAGAGGGACTTTGGCGCTAATCGCTTTATCGGCCCGCCCGGGGCGTTCGAGAAATACCGGGCCAAAGTAGCCCCGAGGGCGTTCGCCAGCGGCACCGTCTGCAAGGGGGACACGTCCAAGCCCTTCCCGGCTCCCGCACCGTGAGCCGCTCCCTCAGAACTAGAGATCATCAAGGTGGCCCTGGTCGGCGACGGCCGCCTGTGCGGACCAAGATGGCCTTCCAGGCACTTTCCCGCGCCGCTCAGACGCGGGATCGCAACAGCAATGACCGCAGCAGCCGGCGCCGGCGGCGTAGGCGTCGCAACCGCTCTCGCAGCCGCAGCCGCTCGCGGGGCTAGCCCGCCGGCAAACATTCGGCTCCACCGGAGCTCGGCAAAGCGGCCCCGCTTCGGCGGGGCCGCTTGTACGTCTGGGTGCCCCGCCTAAGTCCATGGGTCGAGCGCGAAGGCCTAGAACTGCAGCACTTGGCATAGGGGTTTGGCCGGCACCGATCTCCTTGCCCCCAAACGGCCTCGTCATCAGACGTGGCGACCGGCCGAGGGCTTGCTTAACGTTGCCAGGCGCAGTTGCAAGATGCCCCCAGGAGGTTCGGGCCCCAGCGACCCTCCCTGCGCGGCGAATCACGCTTCTAAGCAAGTTCTAATCCGGCTGTCAGCTGAGGCTCAACGGAACGCAGTCGAATAGTGGTCCGAATCCCAAATCAGGAGGAGAACCGACAAGAGGCTCAACGCAAAGGTCTGGCTAGTGCCACTCAGCATCGCGGCGTTCGCGGCAGTGCCAACGCCGGCGATGGCCGAGGAGAGGACGTGTCGCGGCACCATCGGCGCCGTGACCCTCGACAACATCCGCGTCCTGGTCGAGGCGGACTACGCGACGACGATGGCTGAGGCGACGGACCTCGACAACGTCGGCATCGTCCCCGACACCCCTCGCGAGCTGACGCTGCGCTACCGGCGGCGGGCCGGGCAGTTCAACGGCCGGCTGACAAGCCCTAATCCCGACTGTGTCAGCTCACAGGCGATCGGCCTCGTTCGGGCGTCAGACGGGTCCGGACAAGCGGATCGCCACCGCTACGAGCCGGGACGACGGCCGCTATTCGTTGTCCAGGCGCCCCCGGAAGGGCGCCTACTACTCGAGCGTGCCCAGGCGGGAGATCGAGCCGACGGTGGTTTGCGGGGCTGCCAGGTCGAGCAAGGTGAGGGTAAGGCGGCGCTGAGGCGGTCGCGCGAGCAGCGATATAACGTGACGTGATGTCGCACAAGGCGGCCGATCGGATCCGGAACGTCGCGCTGATCGGCCATCGCGGCTGCGGCAAGACTTCGCTCGCCGAGGCGCTCAACTTCGAGGCCGGCGTGATCAACCGACTCGGCAGCGCCGACGAGGGCTCGACGATCTGCGACTTCGAGCCCGAGGAGCAGCAGAGGGGCATGTCGATCGGCGCATCGATCTGCTCGTTCGAGCACGACGGGCGCAAGCTCAACGTGATCGACACCCCCGGCGATCCCAGCTTCGTCGCCGAGGCGCTCGGGGCGATCGCCGTGGTCGACTCCGCCGTGGTCGTGGTCAGCGCCGTCGCCGGCGTCCAGACCCACACCGAGCGGCTCTGGCAGCGAGCCGACGAGGCGGGGCTGCCGCGCCTGGTCTTCGTCAACATGCTCGATCGCGAGCGGGCAGACTTCTTCGCGGCGCTGGGCGCGCTTCAGTCGGCGTTCGGCTCGCACGTGGTCGCAACGGAGATCCCGATCGGCTCAGAGCACGAGATCAGCGGCGTGATCGACCTGATCGACATGCGCGCCCACCTGCACGAGGGCGACGGGCGCGGGGGAGAGGTCGAGGCGGAGATCCCCGCCGATCTAGCCGAGCTGGCAGCCGAGTACCGCGAGAAGCTGATGGACGAGGTCGCCGAGAACTCCGACGAGCTGATGGAGCGCTACCTCGAGGGCGGCGAGATCTCGCACGGCGAGACCGTCGAGGCGCTGAAGAAGGGCGTCACCGAGGGCCACCTCTTCCCGGTGACCTGCGGGGTCGCGACCCGCAACCTCGGCATGGGGCGGTTGCTCGCGGCGCTGGTCGAGGATCTGCCCTCGCCCGCGATGCGCGGAGCACGCGCGATCCTCGACGGCGCGGGCCAGGCACTCGAGGTCCTGCCCGACGAGGACGGCGAGCTGATCGCCCAGGTCTTCAAGACCACCGCCGACCCCTACACGGGACGGATCAATGTGCTGCGCGTGCTCTCGGGGACGCTCCGTTCCGACAGCCAGCTCCAGAACGTGACCCGAAACGCCCGCGAGCGAGTCGGCCAGCTCGCCGAGCCGCACGGCAAGAAGATGGCCGCGGTCGACGAGCTCGGCGCCGGTGACATCGGCGCGGTCGCGAAGCTCAAGCAGACCACGGCCGGCGACGTGCTCTGCGCCGAGCAACGTGCGCTGGCGGTGCCGCGGCTGGAGCTGCCCGCGCCGGTCATGGCCTTCGCCTACGAGGCGAAGACCAAGGGCGACGAGGACAAGGCCGCGGCGGCGATCCGAAAGCTGCGCGAGGAGGACGCCACGCTCGACGTCCATCGCGATCCCCAGACCGGCGAGCAGATCATCGCCGGGCTGACCCAAGTCCACGTCGAGGTGGTCGTCGAGCGGATGCGCCGCCGCTTCGGCGCCGAGATCACGCTGAAGCCGCCCCAGGTGCCCTACGTGGAGACGATCCGGCGTCCGGCCAAGGCGCATGGCCGCTACAAGAAGCAGACCGGGGGGCGGGGCCAGTTCGCCGACTGCGAGCTCGAGATCTCACCGGCCGAGCCAGGCAGCGGGCTGGAGTTCGAGAACGCGATCAAGGGCGGCGTGATCCCAGGTGGCTACATCCCGGCGGTCGAGAAGGGTGTCGCCGAGGCGATGGAGCACGGCGAGGTCGCCGGCTATCCGGTCAAGGACGTCCACGTGCGCCTGTACGACGGCTCTCACCACGCCGTCGACTCCTCGGAGATGGCGTTCAAGATCTGCGCCTCGATGGCCTTCAAAGAGGCGATGTCCAAGGCTGAGCCGGCGCTGCTCGAGCCGATCGTGCGGATGGCCATATCCGTTCCCGAGGACGCGGTAGGCGACGTGATCGGCGACCTCAACTCGCGCCGCGGCCACCCGCTGGGGGTCGAGGCGAAGGCCGGCGCGACCCGGATCGACGCCGAGGTCCCGATGGCCGAGGTGCTCGACTTCGCCCCCGACCTGAGGGCGATTACGGGTGGGCGCGGGGAGTATACGATGGCCTTCGCGCGCTACGAGGAGCTCCCGGCCCACCTGACCGAGCGGGTCGCCGCGGCGTCCCGCGAGCAGCACGAGCCCGCGGCGAGCTGAGCCGCGGGGCCCTCGGCGCCGAGCCTCAGCCGACCTCGTAGCGAGCGGGCACGAAGGTCTGCTCGGAAGCGGGCGGACGCACGTAGGCACGCTCCTGGCGCGGCGGCAGCTCCATCCGCCTGTGCTCCAGAGGCTCGTAGGGGATCAGGCTCAGCAGGTGGTGGATCAGGTTGAGCCGGGCGGTGCGCTTGTCGTCGGCCTCGACGACGTACCACGGTGATTCCTTGGTGTCGGTGTAGGCGAACATCTCGTCCTTGGCCTCGGCGAAGTCGACCCAGCGCGCCCGTGCTTCGAGGTCCATCGGGCTGAGCTTCCACTGCTTTGCCGGATCGTCGATCCGGGCCTCGAAGCGGCGCTCTTGCTCGGCGTCGGAGATCGAGAGCCAGTACTTGATGAGGATCAGCCCGGAATGCAGCAGGATGCGCTCGAAGCGTGGGCAACTGCGCATGAACTCCTCGTACTCCGCGTCGGTGCAGAAGCCCATCACCCGCTCGACGCCGGCGCGGTTGTACCAGGAGCGGTCGAACAGGACGATCTCGCCGGCGGCCGGGAGGTGGGCGACGTAGCGCTGGAAGTACCACTGCGTGCGCTCACGCTCGGTCGGCGTGCCGAGCGCCACGGTGCGAACGACCCGCGGGTTGGTCTGCTCGGTGATCCGCTTGATCGTCCCGCCCTTGCCCGCGGTGTCGCGGCCCTCGAACAGCACCGCCACCCGTAGCCCGGCGTGAACGATCCATTCCTGCAGCAGTACTAGCTCGAGCTGGAGGCGCTCGAGCTCCTTCTCGTACTCGCGCTTGGACAGCCGCTCGGGCTCGATCGCGCCGGGCGGGTCCGGCGCCGGTCGCTGCCAGCTCGGGGGCGGCTCGCTCACGCCACGAACGTATCGAGAAGCGCCGGCGAGCGAACACGGAGTCACCGGCTCCGCCGGCTTCGAGGCGCGCCGCCGGTGCCGGCTCGGGCAGAATGCCTGGCGTGGACTTCGACGACACGCTCTCGGTGCTGCTCGGGCTTGTCGGCGAGCGGGTCGAGGTGAGCGTCTTCGACGCTGGCGAGAGCCCGCACCTCGTTGCGACGTTCGGCGGCCGCTTGCTCGAGGGTCGGCCGATCGGAGGCAGCAGCGCGGGGGCGCTGGAGTCGATCTACGTGCGGATCGAGGCCGGCGGGGAGGTCGGCTCGCTCTCGCTCGACCGTGAGGTCTTCACCGACGCGATCGCCCACAGCGATGGCTCGCTGACGCTCCAGATGGGCGGCGTCGAGATGCTGATCGGCCGTCAGCCCGGCGCGGGCTAGCGCGGGGCTCCTACTCGCCGAGCGTCGGCGCCACCTCGGCAACCAGTCCCTGGCGGTGGGCGACGGCCGCGGCCTCGGTTCGCGATCGGACTCCGAGCTTGGCGAGAATCCTGGAGACGTGAACGCTGGCCGTCTTCTCTGCCATGAACAGCGCGCCGGCAATCTCGCGGTTCGTCGCGCCCACGGCGACCCTGTGGAGCACCTGGAGCTCGCGCTCGGTGAGGCCGAAGGGGCGCTCCTCCTGCTCGCCGCGCCGGCTCCGCGAGCCATCGGCGCTCGGC
>JACDBR010000193.1 GCA_013694825.1 Solirubrobacterales bacterium | reverse complement strand
GGTCGCCGCTGAGCGTCGCGCCGAGCCTCCCGGCCGAAGTTCGGGCCGCAGCCGCGGCGGAGTCGGCCCGCGGCGGCACGTCGGTCCGGGCCAACGAGGTCCGGCGGCCCACCAAGTTTCCGAATCGCACCCACGGCAAGGCCTTCTTCACGATCCCCGGGCAGGGCGATTTCGTCTGCTCGGCGAGCGTCGTTCGCTCGCCCTCGCGCAGCCTCGTGTGGACCGCGGGGCACTGCGTCTACGACCGAGGCTTCGTGCGGCGGTGGGTCTTCGTCCCGGCTTACCGCAACGGCAAGCGCCCCTACGGCGTCTGGCCGGCGCGCAAGCTGGCATCGACCCCGCAATGGAAGCGCTCCAGCGCGCTCAAGTACGACCTCGGTGCCGCCCGCGTAGCCAAGCGCGGGGGCGGCGGCGACATTCAGCGCCGGACCGGGGCGAGGGGCATCGCCTTCAACCGCGACGTCCCACAGCGCCTCGACGCTTTCGGCTATCCGGCCGAGTCCAACACGCAGACCAACCAGGACTTCGACGGTCAGCGTCCGTATCGCTGCGATTCACGCGCCAAGGGTCGCGAGAACCCGCCCGGCCGGGGACCGAAGACGATCCGGATCGGCTGCGACATGACGGCCGGCGCGAGCGGCGGGGGCTGGGTCAACGCCCGCGGCCTGGTGCTCTCGGTCTCCAGCTACGTCCGCGAGCGCGGCACCAACACCGAGCTCTACGGCCCCTACATGGGCGAGATCGCGAAGGACCTCTACCAGCGGATGGCCAAGCGCGGCTAGCGCCGCTCCGTCCGGGCGTGCCGGCCTGATCCTCCTAGCGGCCTGGGGCCGACCCGGCGGCCTGACGACGTCCGTGGGTCCGGATCTCGCCGAGGATTCGCTCGAGCCGGGGCTCGGTCGAGTCGTCGACGTGCTCCATCGCCGCGCCGATCGCCGGGTGGATCGCCGAGATCCGGCGATGCATCTCCTGGGCGACGGCCCGGTAGCCCGGGTGGCCCTCGCGTCCCGAGCGCAGCTCGCAGATGTGCATCGCCTCGCGGGCGTTGAGGTCGAGCCAGTAGCGGATCCGGTAGCCGAGGCAGAGCGCGTATGGAGCGGCCTCGGGCCGGCCCGATTCGCGCAGGCGCTCGTACTCGGCGCGCGAGAGGTCGAGCGCACGCGCGTAGTCGTCGCCGGCCCCGGCTTCGCGGACCTCCACGGGAACCCCCGCGCCGAGGTCCGGCGAGAGGGCCTGCCACTGGCAGGTCAGCAGGCGGTGGCGTTGGAGGTCGCGGAAGCCGCCGTAGTCGGAGACGATCTCGAACCGGTAGCGGACGGCCTCCCAGCCCCGGCCAGGCCGGTGACGGCGGTTTCGCCGCTCGCCGACGAGCTCGGCGATCAGCTCGGCGCGCTGGATCGGATCGAGCGCCTGGACCCGGCGGCGGACCTCCGCCTCCCCGAGGGTCGAAGATTCGACGAGGCTCGAGACGACCAGCTCCTCCTCGCCGCCCTCGACGCAGACCAGCTCCACCGACGGCGAGCTCGGGGTCTCGCGCCGGTCGAGGCCGAGCCGCGAGACGACCGACGCAGCGGCTTGACGACGCTGGCCGAGGAAGCCGATCCATTCACCGCCGCGCTCGGGGCGCTCGACCCGTGAGACGAAGCTGGGAATCACCTGCTGGAGCTCGGTGAGCAGCATCCCTCCATAGGCGCGCGCCTCGGGCAGCGGCGAGGCCAGCAGTCGCATGACGAGCTGCTCGAGCGCCTGGCCGGACGCGTAGATCCCGACGTGGCTCAGGGTGGAGGCGGGCAGCAGGCCGCGCAACAGGTCGAGCGCCTTGGCCCGGATCGAGCTCTGCCAGGCGCGCTCGGGCTCCTCCCCTCGCGGCCAGCGCTCGCCCGCCCAGGCGGTCACGCGAACCAGCGAGGAGGAGTAGATCTCGAAGAGCTCGTCCATCGCCTCGGCGTAGCGCTCGCCGAGCTCGGGATCGCGGTAGTAGCGAAATCCGGCGCCCGGCTCCTCGGAGAGCGGCCGGTCGTAGGCGATGTAGCGGGTCGACTGCTCGAGGTAGGCGGCGAGGCGGCCGCGCTGGAGGATCTTGGTGAGCACGTTCGACGCCCACTCGCAGGCGACGTGGGCGCCGCCGACCTGGGCGATCGAATCGTCGCCGTAGCCGACGAAGACCCGCTCGTAGAGCCCTGCCGCACGCTCGCCCTCGGCGCCGTCGAAGGGCCTCGAGCCTGGCGGCATCTCGCTCGCGAACTCGTCCAGGTAGAGGCGGCGAAGCGTCCCCGGGTAGCGCGAGTAGCGGGCGAACATCGCGCCCTTGACGGTCTCCGGCAGACTCGTGAGGCCGAAGACCGGGCGGTCGAGGTTGGTGAAGTGCGGCGCCAGCAGCTCGCGCTCGGACTGGCTGAAGCTCTCGACCGGGTAGCGCACGGGCTGGTCACCCTAGAGGCGAGGGCGGCGGGGCGCGGGCGACGGCCGCGACGCTCGTCATCGCGTGCGAGCCGTGATCGGCATCGACCCCATCGCAGGCAATAGCTTTGGCGCCGGGAGCGCAAAGGCATGGACGCGAGGAGGATCGGATGGGCGAGCTGAACGGGGCGGGGGCGGGGGCGGGGGTCGATCCCGGCCTGGTGGCGCGGCTCTCCGAGCGCGAGAAGGAGCGCTTCGAGCGCGAGCATCCGCGCTCACGCGAGCTGCATCGCCGAGCGCAAGGCTCGCTGCTCTCGGGCGTGCCGATGAACTGGATGACGCGTTGGCCAGGGTCGTTCCCGGTCTTCGTCGCCGAGGCCCACGGCGCCTCGGTCACCGACGTCGACGCCAACCCCTACGTGGATCTGTGCCTCGGCGACACGGGGGCGATGAGCGGCCACTCGCCGGAGCCGACCGCGCGGGCCGTATCCGAGCAGGCGCGGCGCGGGATCACGACGATGCTTCCGGTCGCCGATGCGTTCGAGGTCGGCGAGGAGATGCGCCGGCGCTTCGGGCTTCGCCATTGGCAGTTCAGCCTCTCGGCCACCGACGCCAACCGCTTCGCGATCCGGATCAGCCGCCAGATCACCGGCCGCTCAAGGATCCTGGTCTTCAACGGCTGCTACCACGGCAGCGTCGACGAGACGGTGGTCTCGATCGATGCCGACCGCGTGGTCTCGCGCGAGGGCTCGGTCGGCCCGCCGGTCGACCCCTCGCTGACGACGCGCGTGGTGGAGTTCAACGACGTCGCCGCGCTCGAACGCGAGCTTGCCCGCGGCGACGTTGCCTGCGTGCTGGCCGAGCCGGCCTTGACGAACATCGGGATCGTGCTGCCCGACGTGGGCTTTCACGACGAGCTCCGCCGCCTGACCCGCGAGGCCGGCACGCTGCTGATCATCGACGAGACCCACACCCTGTGTTGTGGGCCGGGCGGATACACGGCCGCCGAAGGCCTCGAGCCCGACCTGCTGACGATCGGCAAGCCGATCGCCGGGGGCGTGCCGATCGGTGTCTACGGCCTCAGCGAGGCGGTCGGAGAGCGCGTCCTCGAGCAGACGATCTGGGAGGTCGCCGACGTCGGCGGCGTCGGCGGCACGCTGGCCGGCAACGCACTCTCGCTGGCCGCCGCCCGCGCGACCCTCGCCGAGGTCCTGACCGAGCAGGCGTTCAAGCGGATGATCGCGCTCGCCGAGCGCTTCGAGGCAGGCGTCGCCGGCGCAATCGCGGAGCGGGAGCTGCCCTGGCAGGTGACGCGGCTGGGCTGCCGTGCCGAGTACATGTTCGCCTCCGAGGCTCCCCGAAGCGGCGCCGAGGCCGAGGCCGCGATGGATCACGGGCTCGACGAGCTGCTCCACCTCTACATGCTCAACCGCGGCATCCTGCTGACGCCCTTCCACATGATGGCGCTGATGTCGCCGGCGACGAGCGAGTCCGACGTCGACGCCCACACCGCCGCCTTCGCCGAGGTCGCTGCAGAGCTGACCGGCGGCGCGGCCTGAGCTTCGAGCAACGTCCTCTCAGTCGCCCGGGAAGCTGGCGACGATCCCCTCGCCGGCCTGCGAGGACCATTCGGCCAGCGGCTCCGGGAACACGCCGAAGGCGATCGAGGCCAGGCTGACCAGCGCGATCAGGCCGACGATCACCCAGCAGCGCCCGCCGCTCGGC
>JACDBR010000167.1 GCA_013694825.1 Solirubrobacterales bacterium | reverse complement strand
GGCGGACGGAGTTCGAGCTGCGCCTCCCGGCGGCGGCCGACGCGCGGGCGGTCGGCCGGTGAGCGGCGCCCGTCTCCCGCTCTCGGCGCTGGTGGCCGTCCTGGTGCTCGCGATCGCCCTCGTCGCCTGCGGCGGCGAGCAGGGTTCGACGACGATCACCCAGACCGACGCCGACGCTCCCGAGACGACTACGGACTCCGGCGCCACCAACGGCGATCCGGAGGCGGGCGGCGAGGGGAGCGCGATCGGCACCGGCTCGGAGGTCTTCGACGCCTCGGCGGTCTACGCCGACTCCGCCCCCGGCGTGGTCACGATCCTCAGCGTCTTTCCCAGCGGCGGCGACGCCCTCGGTGGCGGCGGGGCCGGCCAGGGCTCCGGCTTCGTGCTAAACGACGAAGGTGAGATCGCTACCAACGCGCACGTGATCGCGAGCGGCGAGCAGACCGGCGGCAGCGGCGAGCTCGAGCCCGCCAGGCAGGTCTACATCCAGTTCGCCGACCGCAACCAGGTCCCGGCCGAGATCATCGGCTTCGATCCGTTCGCCGATGTCGCCCTGCTCAAGGTCGACCCCGAGGGGCTCGACCTCCAGCCGCTCGAGCTCGGCTCCCAGGCCGACGTCGAAGTCGGCCAGCCCGTCGCCGCGCTCGGCAGCCCGTTCGGCCAGCAGGGCTCGCTGTCGACCGGCATCGTCTCGGCCGACGACCGCTCGATCGACTCGCTGACCGACTTTCAGATCGACGGCGCGCTTCAGACCGACGCCTCGATCAACCCCGGCAACTCCGGTGGGCCGCTGATCGGCCCCGAGGGCACCGTGATCGGCATAAACCAGCAGATCAACACCACCTCGGGCGGCAACGAAGGGGTCGGCTTCGCGCTTCCGATCGACCTGGCCGAGCGCTCGATCGACGAGCTGCGCGCCGACGGCTCGGTCTCCTACGCATACCTCGGCGTCTCGACGAACGAGCTCTACCCGCAGCTCGCCGAGGAGCTCGAGCTGCCGAGCGAGACCGGGGCGATCGTTGCCGAGGTGGTGCCGGGGAGCCCCGCCGACGAAGCCGGCCTGCGAGCCGGCGAGTCCGGGGACCGGATCACCTTCCAGGGCCTGCCGATCCGCACCGGCGGCGATGTGATCACGGCCGTCGACGGCGAGGAGATCGTCGCGGCCAGCGATCTGCCGCGGATCGTCTCGCGTCTCGATCCGGGCGAGGAGATCACGCTCGACGTGCTGCGAGGCGGCGACACCGAGCAGGTCGACGTCACGCTCGCCGAGCGCCCGGACTCAGGTCAGTCGGGCTGACCGGCAAGCCCCGCTCGCCGGGTCGTTTCGGGTAAAACACCGAGCCATGTCAGAGCAACTCGTCGTCGTCTCCAACCGCGGTCCGGTCAGCTTCGAGCGTGACGAGAACGGAGAGCGGCAGGTCAGCCTCGGCGGCGGCGGCCTGGTGACCGCGCTCTCGGGCCTCGTCGCCCATCGCAAGGCGCTCTGGATCGCCTCGGCGATGACCGAGGAGGACATCGAGGTCGCGCGCGAGACCGAGCGGGGGTCGGTGGAGATCGAGCTCGACGAGGTCGGCTACGACCTCTGCCTCGTCGAGAGCGATCCCGACGCCTACGAGGGCTTCTACAACACGATCGCCAACCCGATCCTCTGGTTCATCCAGCACTACCTCTGGGACCTCTCGAATGCTCCTGACATCCGCCAGGTCGAGGCCGACGCCTGGGACCACGGCTACGTCAGCGTCAACGCCGACATCGCCGAGCGAGTCGTCCAGCAGATCGAGGGACTCGACGATCCGCTGGTGATGCTCCACGACTACCACCTCTACACCTGTCCGGCGCTGATCCGCGAGCAGCGGCCCGACGCCTTCCTGCACCACTTCGTACACATCCCCTGGTCCCAGCCCGACTCCTGGCGGATCCTGCCGCGCCGGATGCGCGAGGCGATCTTCAACGGCATGCTGGCCAACGACATCATCGGCTTCCACACCCGGGCCTACTGCCGCAACTTCCTGCATTGCTGCAACGAGCTGCTGGGGCTCGAGGTCGACTACGAGCGCTGGTCGGTCTCACACGACGGCCGCGAGACGTGGGTGCGGGCATACCCGCTCGGGATCGACAAGCAGCGACTCGAGCGCGCGGCGGAGTCGGACGAGGTAGCCGAATACGAGCAGGAGCTGCTGCGCCGCCGCCGCGACCACCTGATCATCCGCGTCGATCGCGCCGACCTCTCGAAGAACGTGCTGCGCGGCTTCACGGCCTTCGACACCTTCCTGACCCAGCACCCCGAGTTCCGCGAGCGGGTGACCTTTATCGCTCACCTCCAGCCCTCGCGCCAGGACGTGCCCGAGTACCGCGAGTACCTGGAGCGGATCGAGGCCCTGGTGGCGGTCGTCAACCATCGCCACGGCACCACCGACTGGATGCCGATCGACCTGCGGATCTACGAGAACTTCCCCGAGGCGGTGGCCCGCTACAAGCACTTCGACCTGCTGATCGTCAATGCGATCTTCGACGGCATGAACCTCGTCGCCAAGGAGGCGCCGGCGCTCAACACCCGCGACGGGGTGCTGATGCTCTCCGAGAACACGGGCGCCCACGAGGAGATCGGGGATCGGGCGCTGACGGTCAACCCGTTCGACATCCAAGAGCAGGCCGACGCGATCCACGAGGCGCTGACGATGGGCCCCGAGGCGAGGCGCGAGCGCGCCTACGCACTGCGCGAGATCGTCAATCGCCGCGATCCGGGCGACTGGATCGACGAGCAGCTCGCCGACATCAAGGCCAAGCGAGCCGGCTGAGTCGGCCGGGCGCCCCGAAGCGGCGCGTCCCCTCAGGCCTTGGCCTCGGGGCTTGCCCGGCACGCGAGGCACGAAGCTTCGTCGGCCTCGAGACCTTCAGCGCGGGCGCACCGTCACCTTCCGGGACGCTGAGCGGCCGGTCAGGTAGGGATAGCCGGCCTGGCGCGGGACGACGGCGCGAAAGCGGTAGTGGCGCAGTTCGGTGGTGGCGAGGAAGCGGTAGCGGGCTCGAGCGATCCCGTTAGCGCTCGTGCGCCCGCTACGCACGTCGACCCAGCGTCCCTGCGCTCGTG
>JACDBR010000129.1 GCA_013694825.1 Solirubrobacterales bacterium | reverse complement strand
GCCTACGACCCCGAGGAAGGCCAGCGCGAGCAGGCCCGTCCCGGAGGTGGCATGGACCCCGATCAGGACGCGAAGCCGGGCGAGCGCGGGCTGGCGCCTGCGTTGCGCGGTCGCGCTCTCGCTAGCCAGCATGCGTCCGAGCTCGCCGCGGAATCCAGGCGCCGGCAGCGGCCGCTCGGCCTGGAGGCGACCAGCCAACTCGTCGAGCAGCTCTCGGTCCTCTGGTTCGTTGCGCGTCATCTCGTCACCGCTCTCACTGGAAGAGGATCGATCGGGGGTTCAGTTCGCGAGCCTGGCGGTAAGCGCGCACCGATGCCTCGGCGTTCCCGCTCTTGGCCTCCAGGCGCGAGAGCACCAACCAGTTACGCCAGTTGGTGGGCTCGGCGTCCGTGGCCTCCTCGGCCGCGGAAAGGGCGGCCGGGAGGTCGCCCGCGAGCTCCAGAACCATCGCCTGCTGGAGCTCGGGGGTAGCCGCGTAGGGCTGGACGCTCGAGGCGTCGCGAGCATCCTGGAGCGCAGTGGGGATCTGGCCCCGGCGAACCGCGTCCTGGCTGTCTCGGACCGACTCCGCCCCCGCCAGCGGGATCGCGATCGAGACGACGCCGGCGAGCGCCACGCCCGTGATCACAGCGCGGTAGGGAACGCCTAGCCGAGAGCCGAAGCGTGAGCTGGTGCGCCCACGGCGGGATTCGGCGCTCGGGCTGAAGATCGCGGCGGCCAGCATCAGGAAGATGACCGGGAGAACCGGTATCTCCCACATCCAGTCGACGCCGGCGGCGACGGCGAACACCGAGGCGCCGGCGACCGCGGCGGCGAGCATGCCGCGCCGCTCGGAGTCGCCGGGTCTGATCAGGCGCGCGACGCCGAAAGCCAGCACCGAGAGCACAAACGCGACGAGCAGGATCAGCCCGATGATCCCGAGCTCGGCCAGGGTCTCGAGGTAGAGCGAATGGGCATCTCGGACGAAGCCGAACCCCTCGGCTCCGTTGCGAGACCACCAGAACTCGTAGGTGCCGGGCCCGATGCCGAGGAGCGACGCGCTCTGATTGGCGTCGACCGCCGACTCCCAGAGCTCGTAGCGGCCGCTGCCGCTGAAGCTCTCGTAGCGGGCGGCGTCCGTACTCGCTTCGGGCGCCGGGGTCTTGAACTCCTGCCAGCGGTCGGAGAGGTACCCGCCTCCGCCGGCGGCGAGCCCGATCGCGACGACGAGGGTGGCTCCGACCGCCGCGATCAGCGCCGTCACGCGCCGCGGCACGTTCAGCCGGGGGCCGAGTCCGTAGCGCGACGCCGTCGCGAAGGCTGCCTGCACCAGGCCGACACCGGCGCAGACCACGACGCTGATCAGCAGCATCTCGTCGCCCTGGGACAGGGCCGATGCGTTGCCGAGGCCGGCCTCGAGGGCGTCGCGCTGAGCGGCGGCGGCGATCAGCAGGGCGCTGCCCGCTGCGGCCAGCATGAGCCCGGGCAGCGCGGCCAGCCGTCGCGGGTAGAGGACCATCAGCACGGTCACTCCGAACGCGATCTCAAGCGCTCCGCCACGCGAGAGCGTGTAGAACGCGGCGAGGCTGAGCGCCGGGATCGCGGCCACGGCGACGGCGCGGGAAGCGACGAAGCGAGCCTGGGCGCCGATTGCCAGCAGCATCGGGATGCCGATCGCCATCAGCGTCGAGACGGCGTTCCAGTAGTTCAGGGGGTAGTTGAGCCGCGCTTCCGAGCCCTCGAGGATCCTGGCCGTTTCGTTGGCCGGGAACCAGGACGGATGCAGCCTCGAGAGCAGTGCCAAGACGCCGATCAGGCCGATTCCCACCGCCACCGCCTGCACGGTGCGGCGGAGTCCCTCGCGCCCCTGCGCGAACGCGGCGAGGACGAAGACCCCGAGGTAGGCCGAGAGGCGACCCATCTCGGCGACGGAGCGCTCGGCGCTCTCCGACCAGGCGATGCCGAGCGTGGTCCAGGCGGCGAAGGCGGCGAAGGCGCCCAGCCCGACCCAGCCGGCCCGGGTCACCCGCGTCGCGGGCAGCGCCCCGGCGGCGGCTCCAATCAAGACGATCCACCACACCGCGATCCCGATCTCCCCACGGACGATCGGATCGTAGCCGCCACCCTTCAGCGCCAGGTAGACGACGAGCAGGAACGGCAGTGCGAAGCCCGCAAGCGACGGGCCGAGCGTGCTCCAGCGAGTGCGAGCTCGCGCCCACTGATCGGCGCCGCTGGCGGTCGCCGGCCTGGCAGCGGCTCTGTCCTCGGCGGGTGCCATGGTCGTAAAGGAATACGCATGGGCCCTCGACGGCCTGACGGTCTCGCGGGCGCGATCGTGAGCGTTCGCTTACATCGCTGTCAGCCGCGGGACCTCCCCGACGTAGGGGAAGGCATGCGAAAGATCCTTCTAGTCCTCGCCTCGATCCTGACCCTGCTCCTCGCGCTGCCGTCGATTGCGGCCGCGCAGTCGAATC
>JACDBR010000120.1 GCA_013694825.1 Solirubrobacterales bacterium | reverse complement strand
GGCCATCCCTCCGCCGCCTCCGCGCCGCCCGCCCCCGCCGGCCCGAGAGCCCCCGCCCGAGCCCGAGCCGCGGAAGGGGCAGATCGACGAGGACGAGAACTGGCCGGCAGTCGCCGCGATCTGCCTCGGCCCGCTCGCCCTGCTGATGGTCCTGTTCAGCTTCGGCGCGCTCTACCCGTTCTCGCTGGCGCTCGGGATCGGGGCGATCGTGCTCGGCACGATGGGCAGGCGGAACGTGACCTCGGGGCGCAGCCGGCGCTTCTACGGGCTCGCCAAGTGGGGCCGCAGGCTGGGCTGGATCTCCGTCGTGCTGAGCGTGATCGCCTTCCTGCTGCTGGTCGTCGTCGCCGGGCTGATCGACGTCGCCGCCGACAACCTCAACGACCTGATCGACGGGATCAAGGCCCAGATCGAGGGGCTGTGAGCTCGCCCACGCCCGCCGACCGCGCCAAGCCGGCCCCGCCGCCCCGCGCCGAGCGGCGCGGCTTTGCCTCCGACAACCACGCCGGCATCCACCCCGAGGTCCTGCGGGCGATCGCCGCGGCCAACGAGGCCTACGCGGGCTCCTATGGCGACGACTCCTGGACGGCCGCGGCCGAGGCTCTGTTTCGCTCCCACCTGGGCGAGTCGGCGCGGGCTCACTTCGTCTTCAACGGCAGCGCCGCGAACGTGCTGGCGCTCGACTGCGTCTGCCGCCAGGGCGCCCGGGCGGTGATCTGCGCCGAGTCCTCGCATCTGCACCAGGACGAGGCCGGCGCGCCGGAGCGAATCGCCGGCCTCAAGCTGCTCGTCCGCCCGACGCCTGACGGCCGTCTGACGCCCGGTGACGTCGCGCGCTCGGACGACAAGCGCGGTGACGTCCATTACGCCCAGCCGGGGGCGGTATCGATCACGCAGTCGACCGAGCTCGGGACCGTCTACTCGCCGGGGGAGATCCGCGCGATCGCCGCCGCCGCCCACGAGCGCGGCATGTGCCTCCACCTCGACGGCGCCCGGCTCGCCAACGCCGCCGCCTCGCTCGGCGTCTCGCTGCGCGAGATCACCACCGACGCCGGCGTCGACGTCGTCTCCTTCGGCGGGACCAAGAACGGGCTGCTGCTCGGCGAGGCGGTCGTCTTCCTCACCCCCGAGCTCGGCGACGGCTTCCCCGTGCTCCGCAAGGCCGGGATGCAGCTCGCCTCGAAGATGCGCTTCGTCTCGGCCCAGTTCGAGGCGCTGCTGGGCGAGGGCGACCTCTGGCTGGTCGGCGCCGAGCACGCCAACCGGATGGCGACCCGCCTGGCCGAGGCCGTGGCGCCGATCGAGGGCGTCGAGCTCGCCCATCCGGTCGAGGCCAACGGTGTCTTCGCCCGGCTCGAGCGGGCGGCGATCGAGCGCCTCCACGCCGAGCTCGGCGAGCACGCCTTCTACATCTGGGACTCCGACCGTGACGAGGTGCGCTGGATGTGCTCCTGGGACACGACCCCCGAGGATGTCGACCGCTTCGCGGAGCGCGTAGCGGCGGCGGTGGGCGCGCGCTGAGCGCCGCTAGAGTCCCGGCCCGCGCCCGGATAGCTCAGCTGGTAGAGCACCTCCATGGTAAGGAGGGGGTCGTCGGTTCGAGTCCGACTCCGGGCTTGCCTGAGGGCGCAGCGGCGCTCGCAATCCCGGCGCCGCCCAGCCCGCGGCGGAGCGGATCAGGCCCCCCGCGACAGCTTGCCGATGCCCGGCACGAAGCGGCCGGTCCGAGCTGCGTAGTCGGCATAGGACCGTCCCTGTGCACGCAGCAGATACGGCTCTTCCACCACCCGAACCTGAAGCTCCAGGGCGATGACGAGGGCGAGGAGGCCGGCGAGCGCGACGGCGTTGGGCACCATCAAGGTCAGGCCGAGTCCAGTCGGGATCATCGCCGCGAAGATGGGATTGCGGACCACTGCAAACGGCCCCTGCGTCACCAGCTCCGTCCGCTCATCGGGGTCTACGCCGATTCGCCAGGAGCTGCCCATCGCACTCTGCGCGTAGAGCGTCAGGCCGATGCCGATGACGGCGAGGACCACGCCGACGACGTGTGCCGCGCCGGAGTCGAGCAGCTCGATTGGCTCGAGCCGATCGAGGATCATCAGCACCGGCGCGGCGACTCCGAGCACCAGGGCCACGGCGAAGAGAACCCCCGCTAGCCACTCGGCTGATCCGGGGCGCCCGCCGATACCGACGAAGCCCGTCGAGCCGGTGGATCGCCACTGAAGAAGGCTTCGCAGACCGAAGGCGAGCCCGAGGTAGAGGACGTAGAGCGCGAGGGTTGCTTCACCCATTCGACCAAGCGTGCTCGGCGTTCTCTAGCCGCTCGAGCCCGAACAGGGTGAGGATGATCGGACGTGCGCCGCCGGGGCCCGCGACGGTCAGACGCAGGTCCGGCCCGTCGCTGCGGAGGTCGAAGTCGAGGAACGGACAGCAGCTCGACTCCGCCGCGATCAGCCGCCGCAGCTCGGCCTCGGCGTCGTGGCGAAGGCGCAGCGACAGGCCCCGCTCCTCGACGCTCGACTCGAGCAGCGCGGCCGCCGCGACGGCTCGCCACGCATCCAGACGCTCCCCTTTCTCGCCCGAGCTCAGCGAGCATGCGATCGGCGGACCACTGTGGTCGCCGGACGCCTCTCGCGGAGCAGGCACCCGATCCGGCGCGAGCCTCGCTCGCACGATCGCAGAGGCCGCATGCTCGTGAACGCGGTGAGTCTCGAGGATCTCGACGGACTCGAAGCCCGCAGCCATGAGCTCGCGCTCGAAGTCCTCGCGGGTGAGCGCCCCGGCGATGCACCCGGTCCACCGCTGCATGTCGCGGCGGGTGGCGGCGTCCATGCCGGGGTCGGCCACCACGTCGCTGACGGCGAAGCGCCCGCCCGGGCGGAGGACCCGCGCCGCCTCGCGCAGCACCCGCGGCTTGTCGGTCGAGAGGTTGATCACGCAGTTGGAGATGACCACGTCGACCGAGTCGTCGGCTACCGGCACGTCCTCGATCGTGCCCTTGAGGAACTCGACGTTCTCGACCCCAGCCTCGCGCTGATTGCGCCGCGCGAGCTCGAGCATCTCGTCGGTCATGTCGAGGCCGTAGGCCTTGCCCGTGGGGCCGACGCGGCGGGCCGAGAGCAGCACGTCGATCCCGCCACCCGACCCGAGATCGAGCATCGTCTCGCCCTCCTCCAGATCGGCGACGGCTGTCGGATTGCCGCAGCCCAGCGACGCGAGTTGCGCGGCGCTCGGCAGCGCATCGCGATCCTCGCTTCCGTAAAGCCCCGAGCCGAAGGCCTCGCGCTGATCGTCTGCGATCAGTGCGACGTCGCCGCAGCAGGCGGGCGTCCCTTCGCTCGCCGCCGTGGCAGCCCCCGCGTAGCGCTCGCGCACCATCTCGCGCACGTCCGCCTCATCGCGCACCTCCGCCTCGCCCGACCGGCCGGCATCGCAACCGCAGCTCGAACCGTGCGCCTCGCCGCAGCATTCGGACTTCGCCTCCGGTGCGCAGCACGCTTGCTGCGCACCCGGTGAGCAGCAACCCTCGGAGCCGATTTGCTCCGTCTCGGGCTCAGCCATGCTCGCCTCCATGCCTCGGCCTCGGGGTGTGGGCGACGTTGCCATGCGGACTCATCAGTCGTAGCGCCTTCGCGGCGTCGGGCCCGCGCGCCACTGGCCGTCGCGCCGGTGACAGCAGCCAAGGTTGAGGTCGCGCGGCGTTCGCCTCGGCGCCGGCTTGCGGCGGCGCAGATGCTCTAGGAGAGCCATTCGCGGAGCTCCCGAAGGGCCCCCGGCTCGACGTAGTAGTAGGCCCAAAGCCCCTGTCGCTCCGAGCCGACCAGGCCGGCCTCGCGCAACACCTTGAGGTGGTGCGAGACGGTCGGCTGGGAGAGGTCGAACAGCGGCACCAGCTCGCAGACGCAGACCTTGCCGGCGTGCTTTCGCAGCACGTCTACGAGCTGCATCCGGATCGGGTCGCCGAGCGCCTTGGTGACCCGTGCCAGTCGCTCGGCATGCTCGCGCTCGATCTCGGGATAGACGACCGGCTCACAGCAGACCTCGCCCTTGGGGCGCTTCTGCTTCGGGGCGAGCTCGAGCGTGCTCATCGGAGCGAAGGCGCGGGCCGAACGAGCGGATCGAAGTTCATCAATCTACGTATATCTATTGAAGGGATACATGTCAATGGAGTACGGTCAGCCCTCCGGCCGCGAGATCGACCCGGCGGCCACATTCGGCGAGGAGTGGAGGCGACCAACGATGCCGACCCAACTGAAGGAGCTGGACGTCGATCCGGTGACCCGCGGCCACCTCGAGCGCGCGCTGTCGTCGCTCGGAAGCGAGTTCGCCGGGGTCTTCGCGCCGGAGACGATCGAGCGCTACATGACCGAATCGCTCGCCGAGATCGGACCGGCCAGGGTCGAGAGCTTCGTGCCGCTGTTCGCCCACCGCTTTGCCCGTGAGCGGCTGAAGGCGCTGGCGCAGAGCGAGGGCATGGTCACCAAGGACGTCCCTGAGGTGCTGTTCGTCTGTGTCCACAACGCCGGTCGCAGCCAGATGGCCGCGGGGCTTCTGAGCAAGCTGGCTGAGGGCAGGGTCCACGTGCGCACCGCCGGCTCCGACCCGGCCGACGAAATCAACCCGGCGGCGGTCGAGGCGATGCGCGAGGTCGGTGTCGATCTCTCGCAGGAGTTTCCGAAGCCGCTCAACGACGAGTTCGTGCGCGCGGCCGACGCGGTGATCACGATGGGATGCGGCGACGCCTGCCCGATCTACCCCGGCAAGCGCTACGAGGACTGGGAGCTCGACGACCCCGCCGGCGAGGACGTCGAGGCCGTGCGCCCGATCCGCGACGAGATCGAGCGGCGCGTGCGGGTGCTGCTGGACGAGATAGCCCCCGAGGCTGCCGCCTCCTGACCTCCCCACGCCTTCGTGTCGCGTCCTGACCTGGCCCGGCGCGCGGCCGCCGAGGGCTTCGCCACCTTCGCCCTCGTGTTCGCCGGCTGCGGTGCGATCGTCGCCGACGCTCAGTACGGGGGCGTGCTCGGCGTCGTCGGCATCGCGCTCGTCTTCGGCCTGGTGATCATGGCGATGGTCTACGCGACCGGCCACCTCTCCGGGGCTCACATCAACCCCGCGGTGACGATCGCGTTCGCGCTGACCCGCCACTTCCCGGTCCGCGAGGTCGCCGCCTACGTCGCCGCCCAGCTGCTCGGGGCAACGCTCGCGGCGCTCTGCCTGCTCGTCGTCTGGCCGGAGGCGCCGGCCGACCTCGGCGCCACGATGCCCAGCGTCGGCGCCGCGAGCGCACTGCTCTACGAGGGCGTGATGAGCGCCCTGCTGATGTTCGTGATCCTCGCCGTGGCCACCGACACCAGGGCGGTGGGGGCCGGGGCCGCGATCGCGATTGGCGCCACGGTCGGGCTCGACGCCCTCTTCGGCGGCCCGGTGACCGGCGCGTCGATGAACCCCGCCCGCTCGCTGGGACCGGCGCTTGCGTCGGCCGACCTCGGCTCGATCTGGATCTACCTTGTCGGGCCGCTCGCCGGGACGGTCGTCGGCGCCGCGGCCTACGAGCTGCTCAGAGGCGAGCTTCCCCCAGCCGCGCGCGACAAGCCGCAGGCCAGCGCGGGCTCGGACCTGAACCGGGGACGCTGACGAGCCTGGGAGCCGCAGCCTGCCAGGATGCGCCAGAACCGATGGCGGAACGCTTCGACGTGATCATCGTCGGCGCGCGATGCGCCGGATCGCCGCTCGCGACGCTGCTCGCTCGGGCCGGACTTCGGGTCTGCGTCGTCGACCGCGCTCGGTTCCCCAGCGACACGGGATCCACCCACGGCATCCAGCCCGCGGGAGTGAGCGTCCTCGACCGTCTCGGCCTCCTCGAGCCTCTGCTGGAGGTGACCCCGGCGATCGAGCGCGGGACTCTCGCCTTCGACGACGCGCGCGTCGACGTGGGGGACTTCAGCGAGATCGGCGGAGCGCCGATGCTGACGCCGAGGAGGGTCACGCTCGACCCGTTCCTGCTCGAGGCCGCCGCGGCGGCCGGCGCCGAGGTTCGAACGCGGACGGCCGTCACGGACCTGATCGAGGCTCGCGGTCGCGTCGCGGGCGTGAGGACCGACTCGGGGG
>JACDBR010000114.1 GCA_013694825.1 Solirubrobacterales bacterium | reverse complement strand
GCTCGCTGCTGGCGACCGCGGCGATGGCGGCCGGGGCACTGCTGACTGCCCGCTTCGTAGTGCTGCGAATGCCGCGCCTGCGCGGCTCAGAGCGACCCCCGGCGCCCGATTGGTAGCCGCCGGGCGGCCGCCCGAGCGGATCAGCCGACGACCGCCTCGCGCGAATAGCCTGACGAGCCATCCGCGTTCTCGTCGTCACCAACATCACTCCCGATGAGGCCGCTCCGGCGCGAGGCAGCTACGTGCGCGATCAGGTCGCGGCGCTGCGCGACGAGGGCGTCGAGGTCGAGCTGATCTCGTTTCCGCTCGGCAAGAAGGCCTACCTGCCCGCGGTGCGCAAGATCAGGAGTCGGCTCGCCGACGAGGACTTCGATCTCGTCCACGCCCATTACGGACTGGCCGGCTGGTGCGCCTCGCTCGCAGGGGCGAGCCCACTCGTGGTCACCTTCCACGGCACCGACGTCCGCCACCCGACCGTCGGCGCGCTCTCGCGGCTGCTGACCAGGCGCGCCGACCTCGTCTCGGTCGCCTCGATGGCGTTGTTTCGGCGCGAGGGGGGCCGCCCCGGCCTGCCGCGTCCCGACGGGCATTCGGCCGTGCTTCCCTGTGGCGCCGACCTCTCGCGCTTCTCGCCCCGGACCAGGCGCGAGTCACGACGCCGGCTCGGCCTCGCGCCTGGCGGGCGCTACCTGTTCTTCCCCGCCGCGACGTTTCGCCCGGAGAAGCGCTTCGACCGCGCCCGCGAGCTGGCCGAGCTGACAGGCGCCGAGCTGCTGAGCGGCGGGGGTATCGCGGCCGACCGGATGCCCGACTGGATCAACGCCTCCAACGCGGTCCTGATCACCTCCGACAACGAGGGCTTCGGCCTCGTTGCCGTCGAGGCGCTGGCCTGCGACGTGCCCGTGCTCTCGACGCCCGTCGGCGTGGCGCCGGCCCTGCTGCGAGAGATCGACGGCTGTCTGTCCGAGCCGTTCGCGGCGGCGCGCTGGGCCGAGGTAGCCGGCCGCCACCTGGACGACCCGGACCCCAGGGTCGACGGCCGGGCGCGGGCCGAATGGCTGTCGGCGAGGCGAATGGGCCGGCGGGTGATTCGCGCCTACCAGGATGTGCTCGCCGAGCGGCCCCGAAGCCGTGAGCTCGTCTGACCGGCTTTCGCCGGGGCGAGCGCGGTCGACCGGCACGCCGGCGCTGCTCGTTGCTCAGCGGCGGCAGCCTGAGCAGCAACGAGACCGGCAGTGGCGATGACATCCTGCTCGGTGGCGGAGGCCGCGACGAGTTGAACGGACACGACGGCGCCGACGAGATCAAGGGCGGTCCCGGCGACGACGTGATCCGCGGCGGCCCTGGCTTCGACCGCTGCGAGGGCGGCGGGGGAAGCGACACGGTCATGCAATGCGAGGCGTGATCGCCGCCACCTCTCGAGACGGCCGCAACGCCGGCTTGGGCTGATCAGAGCGACCAGCGCTCGGCGACGCGGCCCCGGTGCGGCTCGGCCAGCTCGGCCGGCCGTGGCTCGGCGCGGAGATCTCCCTCGAAGGCCTCGATCATCGCGAAGCTCGAGGAGATCAGGGACTCGACGTCGTAGCCGCCCTCGAGGCAGACGAGCACCCCGACGTCGAGCTCGCGGGCGACGTCGCGAATCAGCGCGGCCATTTCGGCAAAGCCGCGCTCGTCGACCGTGCAGCTCGCCAGCGGGTCACGACGGTGGGCGTCGAAGCCGGCCGAGACCACGATCAGGCCGGGCTCGAAGGCGCGGGCGAGCGGAGCCACCACGTGCTCGACGAGGGCGACGAAGCGATCGGAGCCCGCGCCAGGCTCTACCGGCATGTTGACCGTGTAGCCCTCCCCCGCCCCGTCACCCTCGTAGCGGGCCGGCCCGGTGCCGGGATAGAGGGGCGACTGATGGATGCTCGCCAGCAGGACCTCGTCGGAGGCCGCGAAGATCTCCTCGGTGCCGTTGGGGTGGTGGACGTCCCAGTCGCAGATCAGCACACGCTCGACTTCAAGCTCATGGGTCGCGTGGCGGGCCGCGACGGCGACGTTGTTGAACAGGCAGAAGC
>JACDBR010000065.1 GCA_013694825.1 Solirubrobacterales bacterium | reverse complement strand
GGCGACGAAAAGGAGAAAGCCGGAGAAGGACCTCGTTGTCGGGCCCGATCATGCCGACGACACCTGAGCTGCGGTGAGCTGTTGCTCGGCCAGCCCCCGGAAGTCGGCGATCAAGGCCAAGGCTTCGTCACGCTGGCCGGCGGAGCAGGCGGCTTCGACCTCTCGGCGCATCGCTCGCCAGTCGGCGACGACCCGTTCAGGCCGATGGGTCTCGGGGATCTGTTCCCAGAGGGCGCGGACGCGCCTGGCGGCGAGCGCTAGCTCGGCATTTACGCCCGGCAGGGCCATCAGCTTCGCACCGCGGCCTCGTCGCGACCAACGTGGGCCACGTCAGCGCCCTCGCCCCGCAGCGAAGCGATCAAGGACTCGACCGAGAACTCGTCGACGTGACCCGACCGTGACGCCTTCGAGCGGACCCGGTTCGCCACGTGGGTGCGAGTGCTCACGAGGGACGCTCAGGGGCCGCGAGATAGCGGTTGAGCGCCCTGCGAATCTCAGCGCTCAGGCTGCGGTCCTCCTTGGCGGCTCGCGCCCTCAGCTCTGCCGCTGTGGATGCGGGGATCCACGCCGCAACCGCTGTGCGCTGCTCGATCGTCGTTGCCACCGTGACCTCCTGGGAGAGGCGCTGCTTATCCGTTGGTGGCTTCCCCGCGCTAGCGACGCGCGAAGGCGGATCGAGTTGTTCCTTTACAGTCTAAAGGGGCTCCCGGCGGGAATCGGCCCATAGCCCGACCCCTGGCTGAGCCCATGAGTCGGGCCCGCACAATGCGGCAGGTAAATAATCTCTCAGTAGCTCTCGCTCCCTGACAGCTCCCCCGCGACTCCGAGACCTAGCGCCTTTGCCCACGGCATTACCCGTTCCGCCGGCCGTCCCATCTCTCGTCGTTCGCGAACTGCTAGCCCATTCGTCTTCCGGCTCGTTGCCTTGCAGTCAATCCACCAGCTCCAGGGCGTTGCTCCGCTGAGAGTTGTTCCCCCGAGCCGCTATCGAAGGGCGACTCCCGCATATGTCCTAGCCCACGAACTAGAACTGGTTGGTGGAGATCAAGCTGGCGTCAGGCTAGCGGCGAGGGTACCGGCGTCGGGCTCGAGGCGACTCGGATAGCGCACCGAGGCTGATCGTTAGGCCGGGCGGCGAATCACTCGACGACTACGACCTCCAAGCGCCTTGGGCCGTGGACGCCCTCGACCCGGCTGAGCTCTATGTCGGAGGTCGCCGAGGGGCCGGAGACGAACGTGATCGGGCGCCCATCCGAGGCGGCCTCGGCGAGCCCGGCGATTCCCTCGGGCACCGAAGCCCCTATCTGGGCGGCCTCGATGACGCAGATATGGAGGTCCGGGACGAGCGTCAGGGCCCGCCGACCGCTGCGCGGGCCCGCGTCGAGCGCGATCGTCCCGGTCTCGGCGATCGCAAGCGCGCAGCCGGTGAGCGCGCCGTCGAGCGCGTCGAGCTCGGCGTTGGGGAGCCGCTCGTCCACGACCACCTCGATCGAGCTCGGGACCCATCGGGGGTCGAGCTCGGCCGGGATCGCCAACCTGCGGGCGTCGTGACGCTCGCAGAGCTCGGCCACCGTCGCCGCGACCGCATCGCCGGCTACCCGATGCACCCCGGCTTCGTAATCGGCGACCCGCTCGACGAAGCGCTCGAGCGCTTCGGAAGCCGAGAGCTCGGAGCTCGTCGAGTAGGCGCGCGGGACCTCCACCCGCTCCTTGCCGGCCTCGGAGCCGAGCGCGAGCTCGATCCGCTCCAAGATCACCCGGCGCGGGTCATCGGGCTCGTCCGGCCGGCGCTCACCGCGCGCGGGGGGTGGCTCACGCGCCTCGATCGCGGGGCGCAAGCTCGACCCGGGTGGCGCAGCCGTGCCCGCGGCGCCAGAATCGCCTCGGCTGGAGGTTGAGCCCCCGTTGGCCAGCGCCGTGCCGAGCCGCGTCGAGCCATCGGCGGAGTGTCGGCCGTTGACCGACCCCTCCGTGGCGGCCCTCCCCCGCCACCATTCGCGGAAGCTCTGGTCGG
>JACDBR010000037.1 GCA_013694825.1 Solirubrobacterales bacterium | reverse complement strand
GGCCGCGGCCGAGCCATCGTCGCCGACGAGCTCTGCTCGCGCCCCCGCGCGCGCTGCCTCGGTCGCGCTCCACAGCGACCAGCCCGCCGCGGCGAGCTGCAGCCCGACCACGAGCGCCAGCAGCAGTGCCGGTAGCACCGCCACCAGCTCGACGGATGCCTGCCCGTCGACGGGGCTCGCTGACCTCCGCCCGGCCTGCGGGCTCGTTTTGCGTGCTGATTCCACCGGGCCAAGCTACGTCCGCCCAGCGCAGGGCTGGCGCGGCCTTCGGGGCGAATCGCTGCCGGCTTCGTGCCGGAGTGGCGTCGGGGCTCAGTCGATCAGTAGGAGCGCGACTCAGTCCAGACCCTGTAGAGGGCGAAGACCGCGCCTCCGACCGCCGCCAGCCAGAGCAGCGTGCCGGGGCCGGAGTCGAAGAGCTCGTCGATCCCGGCGATCATCAGCACGATCACTCCGAGGGCGGTGACGAGCAGCGTCCGCTGGCCCTCGGTCAGGGTCATCAGGGTGAACTGCTTGGCGCGCGCGAACTGGTGGGCGCCGAAGCCGATCATCGCGAGGAAGACGATGTTGATCGCCGTCAGCAGGCCCTCGGCCGCGTTGGTGCCTCCCGGCGCCACGGCGAGCACCAGCGCCAGCAGGGCGATGATCGCGATGTTGCGGGCGGCTCGCATCGCCGCTCGATCCTACGCCCTCAGCTAGCCACCACGATCAAGCCGATGACGATCGCCGCGATCCAGATCGCGCTCGAGACGAAGGCCAGGATCCCGGCCAGCAGCGTCTCGAGGTCCCTGTCCTGGCGGTTCATCTCGGCCATTCGGACGAAGCCGAGGATCGTCAGCGCGAAGGCCAGCGTGACCCCGACGCCCCCGGCGAGCGCCGCGAGGATCGTCTCGCCGAGCGCTTCGAGCTCGATCTCCGCAAGCGGCGCCAGCGAGCTCATCGAGCCGGCACCGGCAGCCCCTGGCGAACCCGGCGAACGAGCGCCACGACCACCGTCGCCACTGCCGCCGCCGCGATCAGGACCGTTCCCAGAGCTCCACCTCCCAACAGGTCGACGACCAGGTAGCTGAGCGCGCCGATCGCGGCCGCGCCGGGCAGCGTCAACACCCAGGCGACGACGATGTTCCCGGCGACGCCCCAGCGCACCGCCGAGAGCCGCTTGCCGGCGCCGGCGCCCATCACCCCGCCGGAGATCACCTGGGTCGTCGAGAGCGGAAAGCCGAAGTTCGTCGAGGCCATGATCACCGCCGCGCCCGCGCACTGCGCCGAGAAGCCCTGGGCGGCATCCATCTTGATGATCCGGGTGCCCATCGTGCGGATGATGCGCCAGCCGCCCGAATAGGTGCCGAGCGCGATCGCCGTCGCTGCCGAGACGATCACCCAGAACGGGGGGTCCGAGCCGGCGGCGAGGTCGCCGTTGATGATCAGCGCCAGCGCGATCACGCCCATCGTCTTCTGAGCGTCGTTGGTGCCGTGGGCAAGCGCCAGCAGGCCCCCGGAGACCACCTGGCCCATGCGAAAGGCCCGGGTCACCGGCCCCGGCCGCTGGGCCCCGAGCACCCGGTAGCAGATGACGATCGCGATCCCCGCGACGGCGAAGGCCAGTATCGGCGCGACGATCGCCGGGATCAAGACGTTGCCGAGGATGCCGTCGCCGATCACCGCATCGGGCCCCGAGGCGACGAGAACGGCCCCGACGACGCCGCCGATCAAGGCGTGCGAGGAGCTCGAGGGCAGTCCGAAGTACCAGGTCGCGAGGTTCCAGGCGATCGCCCCGATCAGGCCGGCGAAGATCACCGTGGTGCTCTGGATCGCGCCGGAGTCGACGACGTCGGATGCCACCGTCGCGGCGACCGCGAGCGAGATGAAGGCGCCGGCGAAGTTGAGCACGGCCGCGTAGCCGACGGCGATCCTCGGCGACATCGCGCGGGTGGAGATCGAGGTGGCGACGACGTTCGCGGTGTCGTGGAAGCCGTTCGTGAAATCGAAGGCGAGCGCGGTGACCACGACGATCACCAGGACTAGCTGATCATCCAAGCAGGCTCCCTATGCCATCCGCTCGAGCGCCGGCAAGACGCCGCCTAGGCGTTCTTGATCACGATCGCCTCGAGGATGTGCGCTGCGCTCTCGGTCGCGTCGATCGCCCGCTCGAGCACCGCGAAGATGTCCTTCCACCGGATCACGACCATCGGGTCGATGCCGTTGGCAAACAGCGACGCGACCGCGTCGCGCGAGATCCGGTCGCCCTCATTCTCGAGGCTGTGGATCTCGATCCAGTACTTCTCGAGGTCTTTGAAGCTCGAGAGCTCGGCGAGCGCCGCAGCGAGCTGCTCGCACGATCGCACGAGGACGTCGGCGAGCGCCTGGGACTGGGACATCGCCGCCTCGATCTTGTAGAGGCCGAAGAAGTCGGCCGTCTCTTCGATCTCGTCGACCACGTCATCGAGAGCGGTGGCGAGTCCGAAGATGTCCTCGCGGTCGAGCGGGGTGACGAAAGTCGAGTTGAGCCGCTGGGCGATGTCGTGGGTGATCCGGTCGCCCTCCTGCTCGGCCAGCAGGATCTCGCGCGCCAAGCCCTGCTCCTCGGGCCAGGTCTCGAGCATCTGCTGGAGCAGGCGGGCGGCGCGGAGCCCGTTCTGACCGGCTTGGTTGAAGAGATCGAAGAAGACCCGGTCCTTCGGGATCAGCGACGGAAGCGGCATGCGACTGAAGCTACCAGCGGCGCGCGACGCCCCCGGCGGCGCGGGTGACTCCCCGGCGTCCCGCCCTCAGCCGGCCAGCGAGTCGATTCGCCCGGCCAGCTCGAAGTCGGCCTCGGTCAGGCCGCCCTCGGAATGACTCGTCAGCGTCACCGTGACCTCGTTCCAGGAGATCGCCAGATCGGGGTGGTGGCCCATCTCCTCGGCCGGCTCTACGAGGGAATCGACGAAGCGAACGGCGCCGACGAAATCGCCGCGGTCGAAGCTGCGCTCGATCGACTCGCCGCTGCGCCGCCAGCCGTCGAGGCGTTCGACGCGGGCGGAGACCTCCTCATCGCTCAGGGTGCTCATGTCGCCAAGCCTATGCTGGCCGCGTGAGAATCGCCAGCCTCATTCCCTCCGCGACAGAGGCGGTGCACGCACTCGGGCTCGGCGCCGATCTCGTCGCCGTCACCCACGAGTGCGACCATCCGCCGGCGGTCGAGTCGCTGCCGAGGCTGACCCGCAGCGTGATCGCGGAGGGGCTCGGCGCCGGAGAGATCGATGCCCGCGTCCGCGAGCTGACCGGGCGCGGCGAGTCGCTCTACGAGCTCGACGAGCGAGAGCTAGCGCGTGTGGACCCGGAGCTGATCATCACTCAGGCGCTGTGCGCGGTCTGCGCCGTCTCCTACGACGACGTCCGGGCCCTCGCCGAGCGCATGCCGAGCCGGCCCGAGGTGCTCTCGCTCGACCCCGCGGGCCTCGACGAGGTGTTCGGCGACATGGTCCGCATCGCCGCCGCGGCGGGCGCTCCGGAGCGCGGGGAGCGTCTGCGCGACGAGCTCCGCCGGCGCGTCAGGGCGGTGTCCTGCGGGCCGTCGACTGCCAGCCGTGTGCTTGCCCTCGAGTGGCTCGACCCGCCCTACCTCGGCGGCCATTGGGTGCCGGAGATGGTCGCCGCGGCGGGCGCGGTCAACCTC
>JACDBR010000019.1 GCA_013694825.1 Solirubrobacterales bacterium | reverse complement strand
GGCCTCACCTTCTTGACCACCGCGTTGTGCGCGCTCGGCCTGGCCACGCCGGCTGAGGCGGCGATCTTCACGGTCAACAAGACCGGCGATGCCTCCGACTTCTTCAAGCCGGGCAAGAAGGTCCCGCCCGGCCGCAAGATCACGGTGACGGCGACGAATTCCAGCGGCAGCACGTCGGAGTTCTCGGCGCCACGCAAGGTCACGCGGCCCTAGCCGGCACGCCAAGCGCCTGGCTGGGCCGGCGGCCGACCGGCGACCGACGAGTGGCTGGCGGCATCCGGGCGGTCCGAGCCGTCAGGCGATCTGGCCGCCGAGGAACGGCAGTACGGCGTCGAGAAATGCGTCGGGGCGCTCCAGGCTCGGCAGGTGGGCGGCGCCGGGGATCTCGACGAAGCGCGAGCCGGTGCGATCGGCGATCAGCTCGGAGCCGCGGCGGGTGCTCGGCTGGTCGTACTCGCCCGCGGCGACGAGCAGCGGCGCCGTCAGCCTGCCGAGCTGAAACAGCGAGGGTGGCTCGAGGTCGCGCGGCTCGGGCAGATCGGGCTGGCGCTCGAGCAGGGCGCGGTTGGTCTCTGAGATCAGCGCCCGGGCGGCGGGCTCGGCCGCGCCGGGGGCGCGAGTCCCGTCCATCCAGATCTGAAGCTCGAGCTCGTTGGCTGTGTCGATGTCGCCGGCGTCGACGAGCGAGTCGACCTCCTCGAAGCGGGCCAGCAGCGCGGGGTCGTGGTCGAAGCCGTCGGGGGTCGAGCCGACCGTGGCGAGGCGCTCGACGAGCTCGGCGCGGTCGATGGCCAGGTCGAGCGCGACCGAGCCGCCCATCGACGCACCGAGCACGATCGCCCGATCTACGCCGGCCGCTCCGAGCACTGCTGCGGCATCCTCGTGCAGCCACCAGGTCGCGGTCGGGTCGTCGGACTCGCCGAACCCGCGCTGGTCGTAGCGGATCGCGGTGAAGCGCCCGGTCAGGCGCTCCCAGATCGGGTCCCACATTCGCCGGTCGGCGATCCCGGCGTGGATCAGCAGCAGCGCGGGACCCTCCCCGGCGACCTCGTAGGCGATCCCGTCGATCCGATCGCTCACCCGCGGCCCATTCCGCTCGCGGCGGCGGTCACGCCCGGGGCAGTTCGCGGCGGCGGTCACGCCCGGGGCATCGAGTCGGCCAGCCTGCTCATTCGACGATCCATCCTGCCATCAAATCGCAGCCTCAGCCACACGCTCGGCGCCGGCGTAGAGGTTCAGCGAGCCGCGCCTGGCGAAGCCGCACAGGGTCATGCCACGATCGGCGGCCAGATCGACCGCGAGGGAGCTCGAGGCGCCGACGCGACCAGGATCGGCGCCCCGGCGACCGCCGCCTTCTGGACTAGCTCGAAGGCGAGACGCCCGGACACACACAGCACGTGCCCCGCCAGCGGCAGGAGCCCGGCGAGCAGCGAGCGCTCGATCCGCGGGCCCGGCCCGGCGATTGGCGCGTCGACGGCGACCTGCTCCAGGGCGCCCTTGCCGCAGACCCCGCACGTCGGCCCAAAGGCGCTCTCGGGAAAGAAAGCGACCGTCTTGGCTCGATCGGCCCACGCCGGGCGCACGCTACTCCCGCTCAGACGGTCAGCACGACCTTGCCGCTCGGGCCCTGCTCCAACTCCTCGAAGGCCGCGCGGGCCTCGGAGAGCGGGTGCGTGCCGGAGATCACCGGTCGTGCGCCGGAGCGCTCGAGCAACTCGGTGAGCGCCTCGAGCTCCTCGCGGGTGCCCATCGTCGAGCCCACCACCGAAAGCTGGAGGAAGAAGACGCGATTGAGCTCGGGGTCGGGACTGGCGCCGCTGGTCGCGCCGGCAACGACGATCCGACCGCCCGGCTTGAGCGAGCGCAGCGAGTGCTTCCAGGTGGCTTCGCCGACCGTCTCGAGCGCCACGTCGACCTTCTCGCCCAGCTTCTCCCCGGGCTTGACGACCGAGTCGGCGCCAAGCTCGAGCGCCGCCTCGCGCTTGGCCTCGTCGCGCGAGGCGGCGTGAACCGTGTGGCCGAGCGCCTTGCCGATCACGATCGCCGCGGTCGCGACGCCGCCTCCGGCCCCCTGGATCAGGACGCTGCCAGGACCGTCGAGACCCGAGCGGGTGGTGAGCATCCGGTAGGCCGTCAGCCACGCGGTCGGCATGCACGCGGCCTGCTCCCAGGAAAGCGAGTCGGGCTTGCCGATCAAGTTTCGGGCCGGAACGGCGACCCGCTCCGCGAGCGTGCCGGGGTGGACCTCGGAGAGCAGCGAGCGCTTCGGGTCGAGCGTCTCGTCACCGCCGCCCGCCTCCGGGTCGCCGATCACCGCGTGGACGATGACCTCTTCGCCCTCGGGCGTCGTGCCAGCGGCGTCGCATCCGAGGATCATCGGCAGCCGCTCGGAGGGCAGCCCGACGCCTCGAAGCGACCAAAGGTCGTGGTGGTTGAGCGCCGCCGCCTTGACGTCGACCGTGACCCAGTCCTCGGGCGGGTCGGGAGGATCGACTTCCCCGACCTCGAGGCCTGAAAGCGGGTCTTCGGCGGACTGGGAAACGCAGCTGACGGCGAGCATGGACCGGAGCCTAGTGCCAGGCTTCCTACTCGCCGAGGTGCGCCCGCGACAGCTCACGAGCGGCCGGCGCTCGCGAACGCCGCTCGACCGCGGCGGCTCTCGCGCGAGTCCAGATAGGCACGTATGGCAAGCCTTTCTCGACACGCCTGGGCGCACGGCGTCGAGACGGCAGGCCGGGCCCCAGCTCGACACGGTGTCGGCGCACTGCGTCGAGACGGCAGGCCAGCCCCAGATCCCTATCGTCGGGCGCCGTGCCCGAGCTGACCCAGATCGAGGACGCGCGCCGCCTCGTCCTGAGCCGCGTCTCGGCGGGCCAGGCCGAGGACGTTCCACTGAGCGAGGCGCGGGGGCGGACGCTGGCCGAGGACGTGCGAAGCGAGGAGCGCGTCCCCGGCTTCGACAACTCGGCGATGGACGGCTACGCGGTGCAGAGCGCCGACCTCGCCGGAGCGAGCGCCCCTTCCCCCGTCGAGCTGCCGATCGTCGACGAATCCCGTGCAGGCATCCCGGCCTCGCGCGGGCCCGCGTCGGGGGAGTCCGTCGCGATCTCGACCGGCGCGATGGTTCCCGAGGGGGCCGACGCCGTGGTCAGGATTGAGGACACGGAGCGCTCGGGCGACCGGGTCTCGATCGCGGTCGAGGCCGAGCCGGGTGACAACCTGCGCCGGGCCGGCGACGACATCGAGCTCGGCGATGTGGTCCTGCGGGCCGGCTCGCGAGTCGAGGCCGCCGAGCTCGGGATCGCGGCCTCCGTCGGCCGTCCGGCGCTCAGCTGCGCGCGCCGCCCCCGGGTCAGCGTGCTCGCGACCGGAGACGAGCTGCGCCGGCCCGACGAGGAGCTGCCACCGGGCGGGGTCCGAAACTCGAACGCTTTCACCCTCGCCGCCCTGGTCGCCGACGCGGGCGGCGAGGTGATCGCAACCGACGTGATCCGAGACGAGCGCGGCACCACCCGCGACCAGCTTGCCGAACCGCTCCGCGGGGAGATCACGGTGATCTGCGGGGGCGTCTCGGTCGGCCCCCACGACCACGTCCGCCCCGCGCTCGCCGAGCTCGGCGTCGAGCAGGTCTTCTGGGGGGTCGCGCTTCGCCCCGGCAAGCCGACCTTCTTCGGCGTCGCGCCCACCGGAGGACTGGTCTTCGGCCTGCCCGGGAACCCGGTCTCGGCGATGGTCACGTTCACCCTCTTCGTCAGGCCCGCGATCCGCGCGATGCTCGGCTCGCCCGACCCGAGCCGCCGGACGAGCGCGATCCTCGACGCCGGGGCCTCCGGCCAGCCAGCTCGCACTCATGCCGTGCGCTGCGGCCTCCGGCTCGCCGACGACGGCTGGCACGCGACGCCCACCGGTGATCAGAGCTCTCACGTCCTCAGCTCGATGCTCGGCGCGGATGCGCTGGCGATCCTGGCCCCCGGCGCAGGGACGCTGGCGGCCGGGGAGCGCGTCGAGCTCGAGCTGCTGCCACGGTGAGCCGCCTGCGCCAGACCGCCGCCTGGCAGGCCCTCGAGGGCCATCGCGTCGAGCTCGACGACACCCACCTGCGCGAGCTCTTCGCCGCCGACCCGGATCGTGCCAAGCGCTTGACGCTCGAGGTTGCCGGCATCCACGCCGACCTGTCGAAGAACCTCGTCACCGCTGAGACGCTCGAGCTGCTGCTGGCGCTGGCTCGAGAGACAGGCGTCGCCGAGCGCCGCGAGGCGATGTTTCGCGGCGAGCGCGTCAATCCGACCGAGGATCGCCCGGCGCTCCACACGGCGCTGCGGATGCCGCGCGGCGAGAGCCTGGTGGTCGACGGCGTCGACCTCGTCGCCGAGGTCCATGAGGTGCTCGACCGGATGGCCGGGTTCTGCCGCTCGGTGCGTTCGGGAGCGTGGCTCGGCCACAGCGGCAGGCCGATCCGAAACGTCATCCATATCGGCATCGGCGGCTCCGACCTCGGTCCCGTGATGGCCTACGAAGCGCTCCGCCACCGGGCGAGCCGCGAGCTTCGGATCCGCTTCGTCTCGAACGTCGATGGCACGGACTTCAGCGAGTCGGTGCGCGACCTCGATCCCGCCGAGACGCTCGTGATCGTCTCCTCGAAGACGTTCACAACGCTCGAGACCATGGCCAACGCCGGCGCCGCTCGCCGCTGGCTGCTCGACTCCGCCGGGGCTGAGGAGGCAGCCGTCGCGCGCCATTTCGTCGCCATCTCGACGAACGCCGATGAGGTCGCCGGGTTCGGCATCGACACCGAGAACAGGTTCGGCTTCTGGGACTGGGTCGGAGGGCGCTACTCGCTCGACTCGGCGGTCGGACTCTCGACGATGCTGGCGGTCGGGCCCGAGGCGTTCGGCGAGCTGCTGGCGGGGATGCACGAGCTCGACCTGCATTTCCGCGAGGCTCCGGCTGAGCGCAACCTGCCGCTTCTGATGGGCCTGCTGGCCGTCTGGTACGGCGACTTCCTCGGCGCCCAGACCGCGGCCGTACTTCCCTACGAGCAGTACCTGCACCGCTTCCCCGCCTACCTCCAGCAGCTCTCGATGGAGTCGAACGGCAAGCGCGTGACGCTGGCTGGCGAGCCGGTCGAATACCAAACCGCCGCGATCCTCTGGGGCGAGCCGGGAACAAACGGCCAGCACTCCTTCTTCCAGCTTCTCCACCAGGGAACGCAGCCGTTCCCGTGCGACTTCATCGGCTTCCTCGAGACCGCAAACCCGGTGGGCGATCAGCACGACCTGCTGCTCGCCAACCTGTTCGCCCAGACCGAGGCGCTGGCCTTCGGCAAGACGGCCGAGGAGATCCGCGCGGAGGGCATCCCCGAGCGACTCGTCGCTCAGCAGACCTTCCCCGGCAACCGCCCCTCGACGACGCTGCTCGGGCACCGGCTCGATCCGCGCACACTGGGCGCCCTGATCGCCCTCTACGAGCACAGCGTCTTCACCCAGGCGGCGGTCTGGCAAATCAACCCCTTCGATCAGTGGGGGGTCGAGCTCGGCAAGCAGCTCGCGAAGCGGATCGCCGCCGAGCTGACCGCCGAGCAGGAGCCCGAGCTGAGCCACGACGCCTCGACCAACCGGCTGATCGCCCTGCGCCGGCAGGCTCGGCAAGCCGGCGGCTCAGCGGCCGGCAGGTCGCGATAATCGGGTTGATGCGAGGAGCCGATGCCGATGCCGACGCCGAGCCGCGCCCGCGCGAGTCCTCCGCGGTGGAAGGGTCCGCCGGCGACGACGAGCTGACGATCGCGGTCAACGTGCGGCTTTTCGCGATGCTCCGGGAAGCGGCCGGTGGCGGCTCGCTGGTACTCGAGCTGAAGCCGGGCGCGACGGTCGCCGACGCGCTCGACCAGCTCCGCGGCCGGGGCCGGCTCGGCGAGCTGCTCCGCGCGCTCCCCGTCCGCGCAGCGGTCAACCGCGACTACGCCGATCAGGGCACGACCCTCGTCCAGGGCGACGAGCTGGCGCTGATCCCGCCCGTCAGCGGCGGCGCCTCGGAGTCGATCGCCAGCCGCGTCAGCGACAAGCCGCTGTCTATCGACGCCCTCGCCGCCTCGGTGGGGCGCGCGGGCGCCGGCGCGATAGTCGTCTTCGCGGGCACCACCCGCGACGTCGAGCGCCTCGACTACGAGGCCTACGCCGAGATGGCCGCCGAGCGG
>JACDBR010000017.1 GCA_013694825.1 Solirubrobacterales bacterium | reverse complement strand
CTCGGCGATCGTCTGCATGGTCGCGTTCCGCCCCGCCGCGGAGGCTGCGAAGCGACCGAGCGCCCGCTCGGCCGAGCCGCTCGGCGCCCCCTCCGGGCTCTCGATAGCCACCAGCTCCAGGCTGCCGTCGGTCAGCGTGCCGGTCTTGTCGACGCAGATCGTGTCGACCGCCGCCAGCGCCTCGGTCGCGGCCATCTGCTGGACCAGCGTGTCGCGCTTTGCCAGGCGTACGGCCGCGACCGCGAGCGTCACGCTCATCAGCAGCACCAGGCCTTCGGGGATCAGCGTGACGAGCCCCGCGGTCGCGGTCTGGGCCGCCTCGACGAACGGGACCTGACGTGCGTTGAAGGCGAACAGCACCAGCGCAGCCAGCGGCACGAGCACGATCGTCGTCGCGGCGAGCACGCGGTTGACCTCGGTCTGAAGCGGGGAGGGCGGGTGGCGGAACTCGCGCGCCTCCCCGGCCAGGCGCTCGGCGTAGGAGCTCTCGCGCACCGCGTCGAGCTCGTAGCTCCCCGAGCCGACGAGGCAGAACGAGCCCGAGAGCAGCCGATCCCCGGGCCGCTTGCGGATTCCGTCGGCCTCGCCGGTCAGCAGCGACTCGTCGATCGCGAGACCGCGCGAGTCGATTACCGGACCGTCGGCGACGAGCTGATCGCCCGGCTCGACCTGGACCAGGTCGCCCGGGACGACCTCGTCGGCCGACAGCTCGACCACGACTCCCTCGCGAACGACCTTCGCCCGTGGAGCGACCAGCAGCGCCAGCTCGTCGAGCGTGCGCTTGGCGTTCAGCTCCTGGCGGATCCCGATCGCCGAGTTGACCATCGCGATGAAGCCGAAGATCGCGTCGGCCCAGAGGCCGAGCGAGAGGATCAGGATGAAGAAGATCCCGATGATCGCGTTGAACAGGGTCAGGACGTTGGCGGCGACGATGCTCGCGACCGACCGGCTGGTCACCGGGTCGCGCTCGCCGAGCGCCTCGAGGCGGCGCGCGGCCTCGGCGCTCGTCAGTCCGCTCGCTTGCTGCACCGATGCATCTTGACCGATACGACGGCCGAGCTCGCTCGGCGTTGGGGTGCAATTGAGGCCTGTAGTCTGGCCGCGCGCATGGACCTCAAGCTCGGCATCTACCTCGGCTACTGGGGGATTGGCCCGCGCGGTGACGAGGCGCTGGAGCTCGTTCGCCACGCCGAGTCGCGCGGCTTCGACTCGGTCTGGGTGGCCGAGAGCTACGGCTCGGACGCCGGCAGCGTGCTCTCCTGGCTGGCGCCCCAGACCGAGACGATCAAGCTCGGTGCCGCGATCATGCAGGTGCCGGCGCGACCGCCCGCCGCCGCGGTGATGGCCGGCGCGACCATCGACGCGCTCTCCGGGGGGCGATTCATGTTCGGCTTCGGGCCCTCCGGCCCGCAGGTGTCTGAGGGCTGGTACGGCGTTCCGTACTCCAAGCCCTGGGGGCGGACCCGCGAGTACATCGAGATCGTGCGCGCAATCCTCGCCCGCGAGGGCAAGCTGGAGTACTCGGGCGAGCATTACCGGCTGCCGCTAGCGGGCGGCACGGGCGAGGGCAAGGCGTTGAAGCTCAACTTCCACCCTCTGCGCAGCGAGATCCCGATCTTCGTCGGCGCGATCGGCCGAAAGTCGGTCGAGTTGGCGGCCGAGCTATGCGATGGCTGGATCCCGATCTTCTTCAGCGTCGAGGCCTTCGAGGACGCCTGGGGCGAGCACCTCGCAAGGGGCTTCGAGAAGGGCGGGCGAGAGCGCTCCGACCTCGAGGTCTCGCCCTCGCTCCCGGTCGCGATCGACGGAGACCTCGACTCGGCACGGGCGATGGTCAAGGCCAGCCTGCTGCTCTACTTCGGAGGCATGGGCTCCAAGAAGACGAACTTCTACGTCGACCTCGCCCACCGCTTCGGTTTCGGCGACGTCGCCGACCGCGTCCAGGAGCTCTTCCTCGATGGTCGCCGTGGCGCCGCCTACCAGGCGCTCCCCGACGAGATCGTCGACGCCGTCTCGCTTGTCGGTCCTGACGCCGAGGTCGAGGCCCGCGTGCGGCGCTTCGCCGCGGCCGGGATCGACCGCCTGATCGTTACGCCTGCCCATACCGACGGCGACGAGCGCCGTCACACGATCGACCGCCTGGCCGAGATCGCGGGAATGGTGTCCGGCGGTCATGGCGCCGCCGCCGCGACGGGCTGAGCGCGGGTGGTCGAGTAGGCTGCCGCCGCTCTCCGAGCTCCTATGAAGCTGGGTATCGCAAAGGAATCCGTCGAGGGCGAGCGGCGAGTCGCGCTCGTTCCTGAGATCGTGAGCTCGCTGGTGGGCAAGGACGTCGAGGTCGTGGTCGAGTCCGGGGCCGGGGAGGGGTCGGGTCATCCCGACGATGAGTACGAGGAGGCCGGAGCCCAGCTGGTCGATGGCGCCGAGGCGTGGGGCGCCGACGTAGTCGCCCGGGTGGCCGTCCCGACCAAGGACGAGATCTCGAAGCTGAAGTCCGGTCAAGTCCTGATCGGCCATCTCGCGCCGCTGACGTCGGGCGAGACGACAAAGGCGCTCGCCGACGCCGGTGTCACCGCGCTGGCGATGGAGTCGATCCCGCGGATCACCCGAGCCCAGGCGATGGACGCGCTCTCCTCGCAGGCCAACGTCGCCGGCTACGCCGCAGCGCTCCTGGCGGCTCGCGAGGCCGGCCGCTTCTTTCCGATGATGACCACTGCGGCCGGAACCGTGAAGCCCGCGCGCGTGATGGTCCTGGGGGCCGGCGTGGCGGGCCTGCAGGCGATCGCGACTGCGCGCAGGCTCGGCGCCGTCGTCTCGGGATTCGACGTCCGGCGCGCCGCCTGGGAGCAGATCTCGAGCCTGGGCGGCCGCCCGCTCGAGCTCGACTTCCTCGAGGACCTCGAAGACGAGAACGGCTACGCCCGCCCGCCCACCGAGGAGGAAAACGAGAAGATCCGCGAGGCGCTTGCCGAGGCCGCCGCCAAGCAGGACGTGATCATCACGACCGCCCAGATCCCGGGGCGCCCGGCGCCGCTGCTCTTGACGGCCGACGCGGTCGCGGCGATGTCGCCTGGCTCGGTGATCGTCGACCTGGCCGGCGAGTCGGGTGGCAACTGCGAACTGACCGAGGCCGGCGAGACCATCAGCTCCGACAATGGGGTCAAGGTGATCTCGCCGACCAACCTGCCGAGCGAGATGGCGACCCATGCCTCGCAGCTCTACGCCAAGAACATCGAGAACCTGCTCGGCCTGCTGATCGACGACGAGGGCGCGCTGAAGCTCAACATGGACGACGAGGTGATCGCCGGGGCGACGATCACCCACGAGGGCCGGATCGTCAACGACCGCGCGCGTCAGGTGGCCGGGGTCGAGGAGCCCGCCGAGGGCAACGCCGATGGCGCGTCCGCCGAAGCCGGCGGCGAGCCCGCCGCCGCTGAGCCTGCGGATGGGGCACCCGGCGAGGACGAGCCCGACACCGGGGCGCGAAGCTGATGGACGTCGTCACCGAGCTCATCATCTTCGTCCTGGCCGCCTTCGTCGGCTTCGAGGTGATCTCGAAGGTGCCGACGACGCTGCACACCCCGTTGATGAGTCAGACCAACGCGATCCACGGGATCGTGATGCTCGGCGGCTTGATCGTGATCGGCTTCTCCGACTCGTTGCTCGACGACGTGATCGGCACGATCGCGATCGCGTTCGGGACGATCAACGTCGTCGGCGGCTTCATGGTCACCGACCGGATGCTCGGCATGTTCACCCGCAAGCGAAAGCCGCCGCCCGCCGCTGAAGAAGAGGCCGAGGGCAAGGCGAGCTGATGGCCCTCGCTGTGCTCGAGCCCGGGGGCGACCTCTCCCAGATCCTCTACATGGTCGCGGTGGTCCTGTTCATCTACGGGATCCGGCGCGGCACCCATCCGACCACCGCCAAGCAGGGCAACCGGCTGGCCGCCGTCGGGATGGCCGTCGCGGTCGTGACCACGCTGCTGCTCGACGGGATCGGAAACTGGGGCCTGATCGTGCTCGGCCTCGCAGTCGGCACGGCGGTCGGCGCGATCGCCTCGGTCAGGGTCCAGATGACCGAGATGCCCCAGATGGTCGCGCTCTACAACGGGGTGGGCGGCGGGGCGGTGGCGCTGATCGCCTGGTCGGAGTTCCGTGAGGCAAGTGAGCTGGGGATCGAGCTGCCGCTCGACGAGCTGATTCCGGTCCTGTTCTCGATGGTGATCGGCTCGGTCTCCTTTTGGGGCTCGAACATCGCCTTCGCCAAGCGCCAGGGCCTGAGCGGCGGGCAGCCCGTGAAGTTGCCGGGCCAGCAGTTCATCTCCGCGATCCTGCTGATCGGGATCCTCGCGGCCTGCGTCGCCCTGGCCGCCTCCGATGACCCGTCACAGGGCATCTTCATCGCCGTCCTCCTGGCCGCCGCGGTGCTCGGCAACCTCGTCGTGCTGCCGATCGGCGGCGCCGACATGCCGGTCGTGATCTCG
>JACDBR010000014.1 GCA_013694825.1 Solirubrobacterales bacterium | reverse complement strand
CCGTGTGCCGAGGGTGAGGAGCCTCTGCTCGCGAGGCGCCCTGCGCCGCCTCAGTCCCCCAGCAGCCACCGCAGCATGTGCAGCGCGACCGTGGTCGAGCGATCGCGGATCTCGGCGCGGTCGCCGGGCAGTCGCGGCTGGCGCTCAAGGATCCGGCCGTCGGCGGTCAGCACGCAGACGCAGACGAGCCCGACGGGCTTGCGCTCGGTCCCGCCTCCTGGGCCCGCGACGCCGGTGATCGCGCACGCGGTGTCGGCGGCGAAGCGCTCGAGGCAGCCATGGGCCATGGCCGCGGCGACCTCGGCGGAGACCGCTCCGTGAGCCTCGATCAGCTCGGCGGGCACCCCCAGCAGGCCGCGCTTGGCCTCGTCGGCGTAGGAGACGATGCCGCCGAGCAGGTAGGCGGAGGCGCCCGGGCGCTCGGCGAGCCGGGCTGCCAGCAGTCCTGCCGTGCACGACTCGGCAGTCGCGATCGAGCGCCCCTCGAGCAGAGCGCCGACCTGGGCGTCGATCGTCATGCCGTCGGCCGAGAAGAGCTCCCGGCCGTGTCGGTCCGAAAAGGCCCTCTCGAGCTCGGCGTACGCATTCTCACCGCCTGGCAGGTAGCGGGTCACGACCTCGAGCTCGGCTCGGCGCAGGCATGTCGTGATCTCGAGTTGCGACAGATCGAGGCCCTGCGCGGAGAGCTCGCGCAGCGTCTTTGCGATCTCCGACTCCGGGATCCCGAAGAGGCGCATCGTTCGCACCCGATAACCCGGGGCACGGGCCAGGACCGCCCGCACCGGCTCGGTCTCGAGCGCCGGCTGCCACATCGCCTGCAGCTCGCGCGGCGGCCCCGGCAGCACCACCACCAGCGGGCCGGTGGACGGGACGACGAGCCCCGGCGCGGTGCCGGCCGGGTCGATGGCGATCGCACCCTCGGGGACCATCGCCTGCTTTACGTTGGCCTCCTCGAGCGCCTCGGGGTCGGTGCTCACGCGGCGGGCGAAGTCGGCCAGGATCGCGGCGATCCTCTCGCGCATCACCTCGTCGAGCCGCATCCGGCGGTCGGCGAAGCCGGCCACGACCTCGGCCGTCAGGTCGTCGGCCGTTGGCCCGAGGCCGCCACTTGTCACGATCAGCTCGACACCCTCGTCGCGCAGATAGTCGAGCGCCGAAGCGAGGTCGCGGGGCCGGTCGCCAACCACGAGGATGCACTCGACCTCGACCCCCAGCTCGCCCAGGCGCGCGGAGATCCAGGGCCCGTTGCGGTCGGCGACGATCCCGGCCAGGACCTCCGTCCCCGTGACGACGATCCCGGCCCGCGGCGCCGAGCCGGCCCCTTGCGGGCGCTCGGGCGCCGTTGTCACGGGCAGGAACCGGTGTAGGGCTCCGGGCCCGTCAGCTCGCTCCCCGGCCCGACCCCGAACTCCACCGGGCCGGTGGCATCGGTCAGCTCCACCGTCTCACCCTCGACCGAGAGCTCGATCTGCGCCGGGTCGAAGCCGTCGGGAAAGCGCAGGTCGAAGCCGGCGGCGTCGAACGGGCCCTCGGCGCTGCCGGCCGCCAGCAAGCCGCCGTCCAGCAGTACCTCGCCGCTGGCGGTGACGAGGCAGACCGTTACGTCGGAGTTCGCCGTCAGCTCGACGCTCGTCAGCTCATCCGCCTCGTCTCGGCGACGTTCCTCACGCCGGCGCTGGTCCTGGCGCTGCTCGGCGCGCCGCTCCGCCTGACGCTCCTGGCGAGCCTCGCGTGCGGTCGGCGCGTCCTCCTCCCCCCCGTCGCCCATCAGGCCCAGCGCCGCGAACAGCACCGCGACCACGACGACCAGAACGGCGAGGATCCAGACGATCGGTGGAAAGGTCGGCGGCGGCCTGGAGCTCACGCCGCGGTCTGCGCCCCGCTGCTCGCGCCCGCCGTGGTGGCCTGGCCGACCGGCCTGAGGCTCGCCCGTGACCTCCACCTGGCGGCGGAACTCGTCGACCATGGCGTCGCCGTCGAGCCCGAGGAGCTGGGCGTAGGTGCGGAGAAAGCCCTTCGCGTATGCCGGGCTCGGCAGCACGTCCCATTCCTCGGCCTCGAGCGCGCGCAGGTACTTGATCCTGATCTTGGTTCGTTCCTCGACCGCGATGATCTCGAGGCCGGCGCGGCGCCTGCCTTCGCGCAGAACTTCGCCGATCCGCATCCGATCGCCCTCTGGCTCTCCGCTCACGCCGCCATTCTCCACCCTCGCCCCAAGCGCGGGCGCGCGGCCCGGCTAGCGGACCGGCTCGAGCTCCGCGGACCCACTCGCGGCGCCGGACCCGCCGCCGGTTGAGCCGAGGCGCTCGAGCGCACGCGGCAGCTCGGACTGGGAGATCAGGACCTGGCGCGGCTTGGACCCCTCATATCCGGAGATGATCCCGCGCCGTTCGAGCATGTCGATCAGGCGCCCGGCGCGGGTATAGCCGACTCGCAGGCGTCGCTGGATCATCGACACCGAGGCGGTCTCGCTCTCGACGACGATCCGGGCGGCGTCGGCCAGCAGGTCGTCGCGATCGGGTGAGAGCTCACCCTCGGTGCCCCCGGAAGCCGTCTCGGCCGGTGCCTCGAGCAGCTCCGGGTCGAAGTCGGGCTCGCCCTGGCGAGCCCAATGTGAGCAGATCCGGGCGATCTCTTCCTCGGTGATGAAGGCGCCCTGGATGCGCTGCATCTTCGAGCTGCCCACCGGCCTGAAGAGCATGTCTCCCTGACCCAGCAGGCTCTCGGCCCCACCCGCGTCAAGGATCACGCGCGAGTCGACCTGGGAGGCGACGGCGAACGCGATCCGGGATGGGATGTTGATCTTGATCGTTCCCGTGATCACATCGGTCGAGGGACGCTGGGTGGCCAGAACGAGGTGGATGCCGACGGCCCGCGACTTCTGGGCCAGGCGGATGATCGACTCCTCGACGTCGGCCGGGGCGACCATCATCAGGTCGGCCAGCTCGTCGATCACGCAGAGGATGTGGGGCAGCGGGTTCTCGCCTGCTCGCCGGCGCGCCTTGTTGAGCTCGACCAGATTGCGAGCCCGCGCCTTGCTCATCACGCCGTAACGGCTTTCCATCTCGCCGATCAGGTTGCCGAGCACCGTCGCCGCGAGCCGCGGATTGGTGACGACCGGCGTCAACAGATGCGGCAGGCGCTCGTAGTGGTTGAGCTCGACCCGCTTGGGGTCGACGAGAACGAGCCGTACCTCGTTCGGGGAGGCGTGCATCAGGATCGAGCCCAGCATCGCGTTGATGCAGCCCGACTTGCCCGAGCCAGTGGTGCCGGCGACGAGCGCGTGGGGCATCAGCGCCAGATCGGTCCAACAAGCCTTGCCGGCGACGTCCTTGCCCAGCCAGGCGACGAGCGGGGAGGAGCCCTTCGGCCGGCCCTCGTAGATGTCACCGAGCTTGACCATCCGCCGGCGCGCATTCGGGACCTCGACCCCGACCGCCTTCTTGCCCGGAATCGGGGCCAGGATGCGGATGTCGGTCGAGGCCAGCGCGTAGGCGAGGTCGTCCTTGAGCTGCGCCACCTTGCCGACCTTGGTCCCGGGGGCGAGCTGGAGCTCGTAGCGGCTGACGTGCGGCCCCGAGACCGTGCCGAGCAGCTTGGCGTCGACTCCGAAGTGGTGCAGGGCCTCGATCAGCGAGTGTGCGACGGCCTCGCGGTCGCGGACGTCGGGGCCCGGGTCGTGCTTTCCCTTGCCGAGCACCCCGGCCGCCGGGTTTCGGTAGTCGAGCTCGTCGGACTCGGTGATCCCGCCGCTGCGGCGGTTGCCCATCGGCGTGCGCTCGACCGCCGAGTCGGAGCCCGGCTCGAACACCTGTAGCTCGGCCGGCTCGATCTCAGGTGGCAGCGGCGGCGGGACGGCGCCGTCGTCGCCCTCGTAGGCGAGCTCGGGCGGCTTCTCGTCGCGCTCGTCGCGCTCGTCAGGGTCGGCAACCTCCTGCTGGCCGGTCGGGGGGCCGTCGTCGATCTCCCACTCATCGGAGCCGTAGGGCGGCGCGGTGATCGCGGTCGGAGGCGCTCCAGCGTCACTCCCAGGGTCGTCACGACCGTGTTCGAGCCGGACGTGGCTCACCGTCCGGGCGAGCTCGCGGGTCCCCTCCCCGGCCCGCCGCGCCGCCCCGGCGCCGCTTCTTCGCAAGCCGGCGAGCAGCGTGGCGATCGTCGTGCCGGTGATCAACAGCAGCCCGCTCGCCAGCATCAGCACTGCGACGATGTGGGCGCCCGCCCGCTGGAAGAGCGAGGTCGTCGCCCAGTAGAGGGTCTCGCCGAGAACGCCGCCGTGCTCGGTGTAGAAACCCGGCTCGAAGAGCTCGTGCCGCGGGGCGCGCTCGCTGCCGAGGCCGAACGTCTCGGCGGCGAAGGCGAGCAGCAGCCCGCCGGTCACGAGCACGGCTCCGGCGCCCGTCGCGGTGCCCGCCGGAATGATCGGGCGGGCGATCAAGATGCCCCCCCAGAGCGCCAGGCCAGCGGGCACCGCGTAGGCGAGTTGGCCGAAGAGCTGGGCCAGGCCGCTGGCGGCCCAACCGGCCACCGGCCCGCCGTCCCATCCCAGGTAGAGCAGGCCGGCGAGGTAGATGGCCAGTGCGATCAGCGCCAGCCCGGCGAGGTCGAAGGCGCGCTGATCGAGGCCGGCGAGCCAGTCGCGGACCTCCCCTCCGCGCTTTCGCGCCGGCTTGCGGGCGGGGCTCTTCGCCCGCGCGCGGGCAGCGGGCTTGCTTCGGGTGGCCATCCGAAGCTGGGTTCGACGCCGGCCCCCGCAGCCCTTTGCCCGGCTCGAGGCTGGCAAGCCACGGCGCGGATCCCGGCTCGCCTCGCTCGCCGGGCACGTAAACGCAGCCTCAAGTCTGGGGCCCTCGCGGCGTTCCCGGGTTACCCTGGTTCGCATGCTGACAAGCGACACGGCGACCGGACGCGTGCTCGTCGTCGAGGACGATGTCGCGATCACCGACGTGCTGCGGCGCACCCTGCGACAGGAGGGCCACGAGGTCCGCGCGGCCGGCGACGGCGTCGAGGCGCTGCAAGCCGCCGAGGAGTTCGCGCCCGATCTGGTGGTGCTCGACCTCGGGCTGCCGAGGCTAGACGGAGTCGAGGTGCTGAAGCGGATAAGGGCCTCCAGCGACGTCCCGATCCTCGTCCTGACCGCGCGCGGCGAGCTGGGCGACCGGGTCGGTGGCCTCGATGCCGGCGCCGACGACTACCTCGCGAAGCCATTCGAGCGCCAGGAGCTGCTGGCTCGGATGCGGGCGTTGATGCGACGCCGCCCGCCCCGGGGCAGCGCCGCGCTCGTCGTCGGCGACCTGCGGCTGCACCCCGACAGCAGGGAGGTGGCCCGCGCCGGGCGCGAGATCGAGCTGACCAACCGCGAGTTCGAGCTGCTCGAGCACCTGATGCGAAACGAACGTCTCGTCGTCCCGCGCGAGCAACTCCTCGAGCAGGTCTGGGGCTACGACCCCGCGGCGATGACGAACACGATCGACGTCTTCATCTCCAACCTGCGCCGCAAGCTCGAGGAGGGCGGCGAGCCTCGCATGCTCCAGACCAAGCGCGGCGCGGGATACGTGCTGCGAGCACCGCCGGCCACGGATGGCGTCTGAGCCAGGCCGGGTGCGCCGACCCTCGCCGTTCTCACCGCGCCGCTGGCCGGTGCGCTGGCGACTCGCTGCCGTCTCCGCCGGACTCACCTTCGTGATCTTGGTCTGTGTCGCGCTGGTGGTCGGCAGGCTGGCTTCCGACCGCTTGACCGACGACCTGCGCGCCCAGGTGGCCGAGCAGGGAAACGCCGTCGCGGCGCGCTTCGCGACGCTCGATCCGAGCCAGTACGGCTATCTGTTCAGTCGCAGCATCAGCTTCGATGACGGCTCGGCCGTCCGGGTGGTCGAGGCCGATGGCGACGAGCGCGGCTCGACCCTCGGGGCGCCGCGCTTCGGACCGCCGACGGCCAGCGCCTCGCTGATGCGCTCGGGCGAATGGGAGGTCGCTACCACTCAGATCCCGACGGCGAGGACCGGCGAGCCGCTCTACCTCCAGTACGCCTCGAGCCGCTC
>JACDBR010000007.1 GCA_013694825.1 Solirubrobacterales bacterium | reverse complement strand
GACATCGCCCGCCTGAATTGATCGCCGCCGAGAACCATCGAGAGAGGCGAAAAGTATGATGCCGCGGCGGTGCGCCCCGCCACGTCCCTGATAGCCCTCCTAGCGATCGCGCTGGTCGCCTCCGCATGCGGCACCGAGGGCATCACCGTGGCCGAGGACGACCCCGCCTACTCGGGCGCCGTCCTGTTCGCCGAGCGCTGCTCCGGCTGCCACACCCTGGAGGCCGCCGGCGCACTTGGATCCGCCGACCGCGAGCTTCGAAACCAGGGCCCCAGCCTCGACGAGCGCCTCGAGTCGCCCGAGGACGTGCTGTACGCGATCCAGAACGGCGGCTTCTCCGGCTCGATCATGCCCCAGAACATCGTCACCGGCGATGAGGCGGAGCTCGTCGCGGAGTTCGTCGCCGAGTACTCGGGCACGAAGATCGACCGCCCGCCGACCCCGGGCACCAACCCCGCCGACCAGGAGCGTTAGAGCCCGGTCAATTAGCCTCGGCCGCGATGCTCGACCTGCGCGCGATCCGAGAGGACCCCGAGCCGGCGCGCGCCGCTCTGGCTCGTCGCGGCGCCGGCGAGCGACTCGACGAGCTGCTGGCTCTCGACGCTCGTCGCCGCGAGCTCCTGCCGCAAGTCGAGGAGCGCCGGGCACGTCGCAACCGCAGCTCCGATCAGATCGCCACGGCCAAGCGCTCGGGAGGCGACGCGAGCGAGCCGATCGCGGCGATGCGAGAGCTGGCGGGCGAGCTCAAGGGCCTCGAGGCCGAGCTTGCCGAGGTCGAGCGGCGGCTCGAGGCGATCGCCCAGCGGCTTCCGAACCTGCCCGACGGCGAGGCCCCCGACGGTGAGACCGACGAGGACGGTGTCGTCTTGCGCGAAGTCGGGGAGCGCTTGGAGCCCGGCTTTGAGCCGCTCGACCACCTCGAGCTCGGTCAGCGTCATGGCTGGATCGAGACGGAGAAGGCCGCCGCGGCCTCGGGCTCGCGCTTCGCCTACCTGTTTGGCGACCTGGTGATGGTCGAGCTGGCGCTGATCCGCTTCGTCGTCGAGCTGCTTCGCGACGAGGGCTTCGAGCCCGTGGTGCCGCCGGTCCTGGTGCGCGAGCAGCCGCTCTACGCGACCGGCTACTTCCCGGGCGAGCGCGAGATGATCTACGAGGTCGAGCGCGACGAGCTCTTCCTGGTCGGCACCTCCGAGGTCGCGCTGGCCGCGCTCGGAGCCGACGAGATCCTTGCCGCCGACGAGCTGCCGCGCCGCTTCGCGGGCATCTCGCCCTGCTTTCGGCGCGAGGCCGGCGCCGCCGGGCGCGACACCCGCGGGATCTTCCGCGTCCACCAGTTCGAGAAGGTCGAGATGTTCTCGTTCGTCGTCCCCGAGGAGTCCAAGCGCGAGCACGAGCGACTGCTCGCGACCGAGGAGCGGATCATGGCCGCGCTCGAGATCCCCTACCGCGTCGTTGACATCCCGGTCGGCGACCTCGGGGACCCGGCGGCGCGCAAGTTCGACCTCGAGGCCTGGATCCCAAGCCAGGGCCGCTACCGCGAGCTGACCTCGACCTCTAACACGACCGACTACCAGGCTCGCCGGCTCGGCGCCCGCTACCGGCCCGAGCCTGGCGCCTCGCCGCGTTTCTGCCACACCCTCAACGGCACCGCGGTCGCGGTCGGCAGGACGCTGATCGCCCTGCTCGAGAACGGCCAGCGCGAGGGCGGCTCCGTCGCCCTGCCGCAGGCGCTCATCGACGCCGGGGCGCCGCCGGTGATCGGCGAGGCGTCCGGCGTCTAGGCCCGGGGGCTACTCGCCCTTGTCGAGCTCCAGCGAGCAGGAGTTGATGCAGTAGCGCTTGCCGGTCGGCTGCGGGCCGTCCTCGAAGATGTGGCCGAGGTGGCCGCCGCAGCGCGAGCAATGCACCTCCGTCCGGCGCATCAAGAACCCCCTGTCTTCCTCGGTGTCGACGACCTCGCCCTCGATCGGCTCGTAGAAGCTGGGCCAGCCGGTGCCCGAGTCGAACTTGGTCTCGGAGGAGAAGAGCTCTTGCCCGCACCCGGCGCAGCGGTAGACGCCGTCTTCCTTGGCGTCCCAGTAGGCACCGGTGAAGGCACGCTCGGTGCCCTTGCGCCGCAGCACCTCGTAGCGCTCGGGGCTGAGCTCCTCGCGCCACTGCTGCTCGTTCTTTTCGACCTTTTCCATCTCCGGACCTCCGTCCTTCGAGAGCCCCGCCGCAGCGGGCTTCGCCGAGCTTAAGAAATGTTTCTCAACTGAAGCTAACAAGGCCCGTGCGGCCCGCGCGCCCGCTTAGGATGCGCCGGCGGTGGAACCCGAGCCCTTCTTCCAGCGCGACGGCGAAGGCCTCTACGTCCCCTCCGAGCTGACCCGGGTCCCGTGGGACGGAAACGCCCAGCACGGTGGCCCACCCTCGGCGCTGCTGGCCGGCGTGCTCGAGTCCCACGCGGCCGAGCCCGGCGCTGCCC
>JACDBR010000006.1 GCA_013694825.1 Solirubrobacterales bacterium | reverse complement strand
CCGCTCGGCTGCGAGCATGGTCTCGGCCGCGGCCAGGCCGGCGTCGCGGCGTGAATCCATCGGCGTCGTGCCGGCGTGGGAGGCCCTTCCAGCGAAGCGAAGCCGCTGGCGCTCGACCCCGGCGCAGCCGCAAACCGCCGCGGCCGCCAGCCCCTCGGACTCGAGCACCGGGCCCTGCTCGATGTGGAGTTCGAGGTAGCCGGCGAGCTCGGGACGATCCCGGCTCGCGGCGAGCACGCGCTCGAGCTCGAGCCCGTTCTCGGCCAGCGCCTCGGCGAGCCCGACGCCGTCGGCATCGCGCAACCGGGCCACCGCCTCGACGTCGAGCGTGCCCGACCATGCGGAGCTGCCGAACAGGCTGCGTCCGAAGCGAGCGCCCTCCTCGTCGGCCCAGTCGACGAGCAGCATCGTGCGAGGTGGGCGCTCACCGGCCTCGATCCACGAGCGCAGAGCGCCGAGACCCGCCATGACGCCCAGCGCGCCGTCCAGCCAGCCGCCGCCGGGAACCGAGTCGAGATGCGAACCGACAGCCAACGCCGGAGCATCCGAGCGACCCTCCAGGCGCGCCCAGAGGTTGCCGGCCGAGTCGCGACGCGGCTTGATCCCGAGCTCGGTCAGCCGCTCGCCGAGCAGCTCGCGCGCCCGGCGCCAGGACTCGGTCCAGCAGACCCGCATCGCTCCGCTGGGATCGGCGGTGAGGCGGTCGAGCTCGCGCAGGTCGGCGATCACACGCCCGGAGTCGATCGCGGGGCCGGGAGCCGAGTGCTCCGCTCCGGTGCTCGAGTGCTCCGGCCCCCCGCTCAACCGCCGACCAGGCTGCGGCGAAGCGGCTGGCCCAGGCAGTGCGCGCCGCCGCCCCCGGCCGTGAACATCGAGAGGTCGGGATCGAGCACCGTCAGCCCAAGCGAGCGGAGCTGCGCGTTTAGCTCGACCGAGCCGCTGGCCGAGATGATTCGCTCGTCGCCCAGCGAAATCGCGTTGACGCCGAGCCCGAAGGCGTCGGCGACGGAGATCTCGAGGATCTCGTAGCCGGCGTCGCGGAGCCAGCCGACCAGGCCTCCCGGCGCCGCGTCGACACAGACCGCTGCGAGCCGCGGCGCGAGCACCGAGACGAGGACGTCGATGTGGACGAACTGCCCAGGGATCGGCTCCACCCGGGCCTCCCAGCCCTGGCCGCGAAACCAGCCGGCGAGCTGCTCGGCGGCTTGGATCTCGGTGCGCTCCTCGCCGTTGCCGATCAGGACCTTGCCGGGCTCGACGACGACCACGTCGCCGCCCTCGATCGAGCCGGCGGTGACCTTCTTCCAGAGCGGAATGCCCGAGGCGGCGTAGAAGTCGATCACCGGCCCGTACTCGCCGCGACGCCACTGCTGCTTCGGCGCCATCACCACCCCGCCCCAAGGCGTCATCACGCTCGAGTCGCGGGCGAAGACCTGGTAGGGAAGCGCCTCATCGGGGGTAAGGCAGTGCGTGCGAACGCCTGCCTGCTCGTAGGCGGCGACGAGCTCGCGATGCTGGGCGCGCGCCAGCTCCGAGTCGAAGCGGCGACCGCTCTCCAGTGTTGCCTTGGAGATCAGGCTCGTCGCCAGCCAGCGAAAGTTCTCCGCCGGGCCAAGCAGGATGTCCTGAAGCGTCCCGTACTCGGAGTCCGACCCCCAGGTGAGCGCCGCGGCCGGGCCTGGGTCGCTCACCGGCTGACCACGCGGATAGTTCGCAGGCTGCGGTCGCTCGCCCCCCGGACCAGGCCGCCGTGGCGGATCGAGTCGTCGATGTAGTCGAGAGTGGGCCGCGTCAGGCGCTCTCCCGGAAGCACGTTCGGCACTCCTGGCGGGTAGGCGGCGAGCGACTCGCCGGCGATTCGTCCCTCGGCCTCGTCGAAGGCGACGATGTCATGGGCGGAGAGGAAGGCCTCGCGCGGCGAGAGCTCGGTCGGCCCCCAGGGCGGTGGCTCGGCGAACGGAACCGACTCGCGCTCGCCCGTCGCGCCGACCTGGCCCACGGCCGCGCGCAGCGCCTCAACGAGGCGGATGCCTGTCTCACCCGCGCGCTCGCCCAGCCCGAACACGGCGACGACGACGTTCTCGGAGAAGAGCTCGAGGTTGACGTCGTGGCTGGCGCGCATCAGCGCCGCGATCCGGTGCCCGGTCACGCCGGTGCCGCGGACGTCGACGACCAGCCGCAACGGGTCGAAGCCGTGGACTCCGGGGCGCTCGGCGATTGACTCATCGAGCACGTCGAGGCCCTCGATCGACCGAATCTCGGCTCGCAGCTCGGCAAGCGAGGCGACCGTCTCGGCGAGTAGCACCGCCCCGCGCGTCGCCGCCTGGCGCCGCGCGGCGTCGAGTGAGGCCGTCAGCAGCGCGCTCGGGCTCGTTGTCTCGATCAGGGTGACCGCACGATCGACCAAGCGCTCGTCGACGAGCTCGGTGTGACCGAGGTGGAGGATCGCCGACTCGGTCAGGCTGCCGATGATCTTGTGCGTCGAGGAGAGCACCACGTCGGCACCGAGCTCGAGCGCCGACGACGGCAGCTCTGGGGAGAAGCGCAGGTGTGAGCCCCACGCCTCGTCGGCGATCAAAGCCACTCCGCGGCTATGGGCGACCTCGACGAGCCCGGCGACGTCGGCGACGGCGCCGAAGTAGGTCGGTGAGACGATCAGCGCCGCCGAGGCGTCGGGCGCCTCGCTCAGGGCGCGGTCGAGCGCCTCCGGCTCGAGGCAGTGGGCGAGGCCGAGCTCGGGATCGATCACGGGGGCGACGAAGTGGGGCCGCAGGCCGGAGAGCACGAGCCCATCGACGATCGAGGAGTGGATGTTTCGCTGCACGACCACGCGCGAGCTGGTCTGAGCGAGGGCGAGCAGGATCGCGTGGTTGCCGCCCGAGCCGCCGTTGACGAGGAACCAGCTTCGCCGCGCCCCCCAGGCGTCCGCCGCCAGGCGCTGGGCGAGCTCGAAGGGCAGTCGCTCGAGGTCGGGGCCGACGTCGATGCCCTCGATCCCGGCTGGGATGTCGAGTCCCAGCGCCGCCTCGCCGACCGCGCTCAGGAATCCCGGGTCGGCGCCGCTGCCGCCCTTGTGGCCTGGCACGTGCATGCGGCTCGGGTCACGCCCGGCGTAGTCGATCAGGGCATCGAGGTAGGGAGCCTGAGTCTGCTCGCCGAGTCGAGCGCCCGCAGGCTCACCTTCGACGCGGGAATCGACGCGACTCATCAGCCCAAAATAGCCCGCCCGGACACCCACCGAGGCCCTGCTACCTTGAGCGCGTCGCCAATGGACGACGACTGCTCCTCCCCTATCAGCCGAAAGCTCCGCCGCGAGGCATCGCGCGTGCTTGACCGGGCGCGGCGATGATCGAGCTCCTCTTCCTCCTCGCTGTGCTTGCGCTGGTGCTCGTCAACGGCTTCTTCGTCGCCGGCGAGTTCGCGATCGTGCGCTCACGCCCCTCGCGGATGCAGCAGCTCGCCGACCAGGGCGACAAGCGAGCACGACTCGCCCGCGAGCAGATCGAGCATGTCAACGACTACGTTGCGACGGCTCAGGTCGGGATCACCTTGGCCTCCCTGGGCATCGGCTTCCTCGGTGAGCCGGCGATCGCCGAGCTGATCTCACCGCTGCTCGAGGGCGCGGTCGGCGTCACGGTCAGCCACGTGATCGCCTTCGCGCTCGCCTACGTCATCGTCACGCTCCTCCACGTGATCCTCGGCGAGCAGGCGCCGAAGATGGTCGGGATCGCCCAGGCCGAGAGCATGCTGCTGCGGATCTCACGCCCGCTGGCCTTCTTCTCGCGCCTCTTTCGCCCCCTGATCGTCGTCACCAACGTGCCCTCGCGCTTCATCGTCCGGCGCGTCTTTCGGATCGACCCCGACGCCTCGGATGAGACCTCTCCCGAGGAGCTTCGGGTGCTGATCTCCCAGGGCGCCGAGGGCGGCTCGCTCGATCCGGGCGAGGCCGGGATGCTCGGCGGGGTCTTCCACCTGCACGAGCAGGAGGCCCGCGAGGTGATGACGCCGATCCCCGCGGTCGTCACCGTCAACGCCGACGAGACGGTCGAGGATGCCCTGCGCCGTTGCGTATCCTCGGGGCACACGCGACTGGTCGTGGTCGAGGACGACAATCCGGACCGCGTCCGGGGCGTCGTCCACAACAACAGCCTCGCCCGCCTCTACATGAACGCCGGCCCCGACACGTCGATCGAGCCGGCGATCCGCGACGCGCCGATCTTCCCCGAGACCAAGCCGCTCGACGACCTGCTGACCGAGCTCCAAAAGCAGCGCAGCTCGCTCGGGATCGTCTCCGACGAGTACGGGCGCACGGTCGGGATCGCGACGATCGAGGACATCCTCGAGGAGGTCGTGGGCGAGATCGAGGACGAGACCGACTCCCATTCCTCGACCGTCAGGCGTCTCACCGACGGCGACTACTACGTCCGTGGCCACGTCCCGATCGGCGACCTCGAGGACGCCGGAATCCACCTGCCGGTCGACTCCGACTCCTACAACTCGATCGGCGGCTACGTGTTCTCCGAGCTCGGCCGGCTTCCGAAGCGAGGCGACGAGATTCGCGCCAACGGCTACGAGGTGCGGGTCGAATCGGTACGTGAGAACCGCATAGTCGCGGTGCGAATCCATCCCGTGACGAGCGAGCACCGCGCGGTCACCGAGTAGGCACCGAACCGCCAACAGCTCGCTGCGGGCCCCTCCACGGCGCTCACCGCGAAGGCAGGCTTCCGTCCGCCGGGGTCCCTAATTTGGCGCGATCTGGGTTGTCAGGCTCACCGAGAAGCAACTCGAGGTGCTGCGGACGTCGCTTCGCACCCAGAGTCACCTGGGACCGGCCCTGAGCGGTGCGCTCGAGGCGCTCGAGCTGGCTCGCTGGGACGAGCTGCCCGAGGCTCAGCTGCCCTGGAACGAGATCGCCGACAGCGCGCAGCTCCAGGGCTGTTCGGAGGCAGACGCTTTCTGGGACCGTGCCGGGCGCGTAGGGGACGACGATTTGGACATCAAGCGCGCGGCGTAGGCGGCGGCTCGGACTCAGTACTCGAAGAACCCCGCGCCGCTCTTTCGGCCCAGGCGACCCGCGGAGATCAGCTCGCGCATCCGTTCCGGGGGCCGGTGATCGGGGTTTGATGAGTCGGCATGGAGGCTTTCGCCGATTGCCGCCGCGACGTCTAAGCCGACGAAGTCGAGCACCCGCAACGGCCCCATCGGATGGGCGGCCCCGAGCTGCATGCACGTGTCGACGTCGGCCGGCTCGAGATCGCTCGTCTCGAGCAGCCGCACGGCGTCGAAGAGGAATGGGAAGAGCAGGCGGTTGACGACGAATCCGGCACTGTCGGCGACCTCGACCGCCGTCTTGCCGAGCGCGGTGCACCAGGCGCGGGCGCGCTCGCCGATCTCGGGCGCCAGCCGCTCTGGAAGGCACAGCTCGACCAGCTCCATGCGTGCGACGGGGTTGAAGACGTGCAGGCCGAAGAGCCGCTCGGGCTGGCCCGAGCCCTCGGCGATCTCGGTGATCGAAAGCGATGAGGTCGTGGACGCCAGGTCGGCGGCTGGGCACGCCGCGGCGATCTTTCGCAGCAGGTCGGCCTTGGCGCCCGGATCCTCGACGATCGCCTCGACGACGATGTCGCACTCGGCGATGTCGTTGAGATCGGTCGTGACCTTGATCTGAGCGGGATCGCCGCCCTCCACCTTGCCGGCGACCTTCTGGGCCTGCTCCTCGGCGCGCCAGGCCGAGGCATCGGTGCGGGCGACGAGCCTCACCTCGCCTAGCGTGCTCGCGACGGCCGCGAGCCCGGTTGCGATGGTGCCGCTTCCTGCTACGGCCGGTCGTTCGTATCCGTTCGGGCTGCTCATCGGGCGGGGTTCCTATCAAGAACCGGGCTCCGCCTGCGGGCCTCCCGGGCTCCGCCCCGAGCCTTTGGAGCGGCTCGATAAGGTGCCCGAAGCGGAAGTTGGAACGAGTTCTTTTCAGATCGAATCGGAAGCGAAAGGCGTAACGAATGGCTAGCAACGGCGGATTCCAGGGCCGCGAGGTAGTGATCGCCGAGGCGGTCCGCACCCCGATCGGCCGTGGGCATCCCGAGAAGGGCTACTACCGCGAGGTCCACCCGAGCACCCTGCTGGCCCGTTGCTACACCGAGGCCCTCGAGCGCGCCGGGATCGATCCCAGCGAGGTCGACGACGTGATCAGCGGCTGCGTCCAGCAGTTCGGCGAGCAGGCAATGAACATCGGCCGCAACGCCTGGCTCGAGGCGGGGCTGCCCGTCGAGGTGCCTGCTACCACGGTCGACCGCCAGTGCGGCTCCGCTCAGCAGGCCGTCAACTTCGCCGCCGCGCTGATCGCCTCGGGAGTCTGCGACGTCGCGGTCGGCGGCGGCGTGGAGCACATGGGCCACATCTCCTTCGCCGATGGCTTCGAGGTGATGCAGAACCACGGCGCGCCGTTCTCAACCCCGTTGATGGAGCGCTTCAATCTGGTCTCGCAGGGGATCTCGGCCGAGATGATCGCCGATAGGTGGGAGATTTCCCGCCCTGAGCTCGACGAGATCGCGCTGCGCTCACACCGGCTAGCCCACCAGGCCACCGAGGAGGGCCGCTTTGAGCGCGAGATCGTGCCCTTTGCGGTCAACGGCGACACTCACGTCACCGATCAGGGCATCCGTCCCGAGACGTCGCTCGAGCGTCTCGCCGAGCTCAAGCCCGCCTTCAAGGAGGACGGCAAGGTCACGGCCGGCAACTCCTCCCAGGTCTCCGACGGCGCTGCGGCGCTGATCCTCGCCAGCCGCGAGAAGGCCGAGGCGCTGGGCCTGACGCCGCGGGCTCGGATCGTCGATCAGACGACCGTCGGCGTCGACCCTGTTCTGATGTTGACTGGGCCGATCCCCGCGTCGCGCAAGCTGCTGGAGCGAAACGGGATGAGCGTCGAGGACGTCGACCTGTTCGAGGTCAACGAGGCGTTCGCCTCGGTCCTCGCGGCCTGGCGGCGCGAGCTTGAGCCCGACATGGACCGGGTGAACGTCAACGGCGGGGCGATCGCCCTCGGCCACCCGCTCGGCTCGACTGGAGCTCGCCTGTTGACCAGCCTGCTGCACGAGCTCGAGCGCACCGACCGCGAGGTCGGCATGGTGACGATGTGCTGCGGCGGAGGTCTCGGCACGGGCACCCTGATCCAGCGGGTCTGAGCCCGCTGCGGACGCTCGGCTCGGCGCTGGCGCTGCTCCTATGCGCCCTCGCGCTCGGCTGCGGGGGCTCCGGGGAGACGTCGACGATCGCCGGGCCGGCGCCCGAAGGGCCGCTGCCCAAGGACGAGTTCATCCGCCAGGCCGACGCGATCTGCCTATCGGGCGACTCGCGTATCGAGGCCGCAGCCGACGACCTGGCGGCCTCGGGACAGAATCCGACGCCCGCCCAGGTGCGACGGATTGCACTCGACATCGTCGTCCCCGGACTTGAGGCCGAGCTCGACGCGATCGGCGCGCTGCCGCCGCCCTCGGGCGACACGCGGGAGGTCGAGGGGATCCTGTCCGCCACTCAGGAGGGCATCGATCAGATCGAGGCCGATCCCGAGAGCCTGACCGCCGGACCACCCCCCGGGCTCGAGAAGGCCGGCAGGCTCGCCCGCGCCTACGGCGCCGAGGAGTGCGGGGTGCGGTGAGCGACGCGGCGCCTAGGTTCGGCGCGCCGTCGGACCGGCGCCGCGCGGCTCACCCGAGTGATTCGCGAGCTCGGTCAGGCGCCCGGCCTCGCGCTCGCCCTCGATCCGCGCCGGGTGGTCAGCCGGGAGCGGCGCGATCAGCCGCTTGATCCGGTTGCGGATCTGAAGCGCGAAGTGGGGAGTCGCCGGGCCGGCCAGCGCCCTGATGTCGTCGACTCCGATGGCGCTGGTCAACCTGTCGGATCGCTCCTGCTCGCTCACGGTCGATCAGCTCGCCGATCTAGCTCGTGCCGCCGGACCCGTCGGGCGAGCTCGAGCCTCCGGCACGGTCGTCGCTCGGCTGATTTTCCTCCTGCGGGCTTCCGGTCCCGCTGCTTACCGGGGCCAGCTCGGCGATCTCGTCGAGCTGGGCCTGGAAGTCGACGGAGAGGGCGTTCTCGTCGCCGATCACCCAGACATGGTTGTAGAGCGCCCGAGTCGGGTCGTCCTCGTAGCCCGGCTTGAGATCGAGCAGGTAGGCGCGCAGGTCGGCGGGAAGCGCCTCGACCTCGTCACTGACCAGCAGCGGGCCCCAGGTGCCGCTGGCCGACAGCGGCGCGGCCGCCGCGGCGTCGAGCGGTCGCTCCTCGCTGGCGACGACGAAACCGTGGCCGGGGTCATTGATGTTCCAGCCGAACGAGCCATCGCTGAAGCGAGCGAACTCGATCGAGCTCGCCACCGGCCCCTCGCCCTCGATCCGCTCGGCGCCGCCGGCGATCTCGTCGATCTCGTCGAATGCCTGCTCCGAGATTGCGGCCTCAGGCCCGAGCACGTAGACGTCGACGTTCTCCTTGGCGAGCTCCTCGAGCGCTCTCGAAGTCGGCCCGGGGACGGTGTCGCGGCCGACGAACAGGACCGGGTCGCCGGAGCGCGCGGCCCAAGAGGCCGCCGGCATCGCGTACTCGGGGTCGTCGGAGGTGGTGACCACCACGTGCTCGGGGTCCTCGCCGCTCAGCCGGGCACGCAGGCGCTGGATCGCGACCGCGAGCTCGGCGGGGTTATCGCCCTCGAGCTGATCGGATCGGAGCTCGTCCGGAGCCCTGGCGACGCCGATGGCGAACGCCTCGGCTCCACCCGTGTCGGCGGAGCCGCCCGGCTCGAGTTGGGCGATCGCGTCGGCGCTCAGCTGTGGCAGCTCGGCCCCCTGGGTGACCAGCACGGGGGCGCCGATCGGTTCGGCCATCAGCGAGGCGGCGGCGACCCCGGAGGGCCAATCTCGCGCGTCGACGAGGGAAACGGCGTCGGGGGATGCACCGCCGCCGGTCGCCGGATAGACGGCGAGCGCCACTCCCGCCGCGGCGGCGATCGCGTCCTCACCGGCGACGCGGGTGGTGTTCTTCGTCGCAAAGCCCGGGTAGCCCAGCTCGTCGGTCTCCTCGGGCGCCGGCAGCTTGTTGACGACGACGTCAGGCCCCGGACCTGTCAGCTCCGCCGTCGGCTCGTCTTCGTCGCCGCGCCCGACGAGCCAACCTGCGGCAAGCGCGGCGACGAGCGCCAGGACGATCAGCAGGCCCCGCTTCATCGGGTCGGCCGAACGTGAGAGACGCTTTCGGAGAGTTGCTCTACAAACACGTCGCGGAGCCTAGATCATCGCCCCCAGAGCGCAGGCCGGGGCAGACGCCAGGTTCGCCGGCGGACAAGGAATCCCTGCATGCAATGCACGTTGCAGGTTCCATAACGGGCAAGCCGGGTGGCTTGCCGTGCTCTCGCGGCTGGTAGCTTCGTCCCCACGTTGAGACGCCGAGTCCGCCGAGCAAGAAGGCGGAGCGGGGGGCCCACGAGACATAGGGGCGAATGTCCGCGCCGCCGCGGCGGCCGGTACTAGCGCATGAGCGCGAGCCCGACAGCTAACCCCGTAGGCGCCGCAGCAAACCGAATAGGGATTCTTTGAACGAGCGAACAGAGTCGTGGCGTCGCAGAGCGCTTGCCATCTTCAGCGCGGGTCTAGCGGTCGCCGCGGTTGCGGCGCCGTCGGGTGGGGCGCTGGCGCAGGACCTCGATTCAGAGCTCGACGCCAAGCAGGCCGAGCTCGGGACTCAGCGCGACCAGGCCGGCGTTCTGAGCACCGAGATCGCTCGCTACTCCGAGCAGATCGACGAGCTGGCGGGGCAGGTCGCCGAGCTTCGAAATCAGGAGGCGATCGTCGCCGCGCGGCTGGCCGAGACGCAGGCGCGCCTCGACTCCGAGCGCCGCCGGCTCCAGCGCCTTCAGGCTGAGCTCAAGCGCTCCAAGCAGGTTCTGCGCGACCGCCTGGTCACGATCTACAAGTCCGACGAGCCCGACGCGCTGACCGTGATCCTCAGCGCCGAGGGATTCGACGACATGGTCGAGCGCTACGAGTATCTGAAGCAGATCGAGGCCCAGGACTCAGAGATCGTGGGCCGCTTCGACACCTTGCGTACCGAGACCGCTGAGACGGTCGAGACGATCCGGGTGGCGCGCGACGAGATCGCTGCGCGAAAGGCTGAGCTCGAGCAGACGCGGATCGCGCTCGAAGCGCAGGAGGCGGCGCTCGACCAGGCACGCCAGCGAAAGGCCGCGGCGCTCGACCAAGTGGAGTCCGACATCCAGCGCCTCGAGGGCGACGTGAGCGCGATCCAGGACCGGATCCAGGCCCAGATCCAGGCAGCTCAGGAAGCCGCCGAGGCCGAAGCGGCGGCCGAAGCCGCGGAAGCCGCGGAGGCAGCCGAAGCGGCGGAGCCCGTCTCCTCCCCGCCGAGCGGCGCCACCAGCGTGCCCAGCGGCCCGGTCCAGAGCGAGAGCTCCTCAGGCATGATCTGGCCGGTCAACGGCACGGTCGTCTCACCCTTCGGGATACGCGGGGGGCGACTGCACGAGGGCATCGACATCGCCGCTCCTGCGGGCACCCCGATCCAGGCCGCGGCCGGCGGCACGGTCAGCATCGCCGCGCCGACCTCGGGCTACGGCAACTACACCTGCATCGCCCACGGCGACGGGCTCTCGACCTGCTACGCCCACCAGTCGAGCTACGCGGTCGGCGTCGGCGACACCGTCTCGCAGGGCGAGGTGATCGGCGCTGTCGGCTGCACCGGCAGCTGCTACGGCGACCATGTGCACTTCGAGGTCAGGGTCAACGGCGCTCCGCAGGACCCGCTCGGATACCTCTAGGTCGCCGGCCTCCCTAGTGCCATCGGCCACCCCGAGAGCGCTGCGGGGCCCCTTCCCTTCGCTGCCCCGCGGGCGACCGCTACTCCGACGCCTGACGGGCCTTCAGCCTGGCAGGTTGCGCCGCAGCCAGCTCAGCGAAACTGCCTGGATCTCGGGGTCGTGCTGGACCGAGCGATGGCTGCCGCCCGGCAGCAGCAGCAGCTTCCGCGGGTCGTGGGCGTGCTCGTAGAGCTCGGCCGACCACGAGCTGGGAACCTGCTGGTCGCCGGCGGCGTGCGCTAGCAGCAGGGGCTTCGAGCCGAGCAGCTCGACGGCGTCGCGCAGGTCGAGCTCGCCGAGCCAGGCGATCATCGAGCGACGGGACTGCTCGCCGCAGCGCAGCTCGAAGCGGCCCTGCCGAAAGCCCTCGGCGAGGCTCCGCTCGCCGGCTGGGCAGATCGCGATCACGCCCGCCAGCAGATCGGAGGTCGCCGCCGCGTGGATCGCCATGAAGCCGCCCATGCTCGATCCCCGTGCGCAGATCCGAGCCACGTCGACCTCCTCGCGCTCGGCCAGCATCCGTGCCATCCGAGTCACGTCGCCAAGCGCCGCGGGCGCCATCTCGTCCTCGGACTCGCCGTGCCCGCGCTGATCGAAGCAGAGCGCGGCCCAGCCCATCGCCGCCGCGGCGCGGGCGAAGTCGGCGTGGTTCTCCTTGCGTGAGGAGGCCCCGTGGATGATCACGATCGCCGGCCAGGGCGGCCGCGAGGCGGGCAGCCACAGCCAGTAGGGACGACCGGCGTGGCGCCCGCGCTCCGATGGGGCCCCGGGGGTGGGCGCGCGGCGCCGGC
>JACDBR010000002.1 GCA_013694825.1 Solirubrobacterales bacterium | reverse complement strand
CTCCAGTCACTCGGCGCCTGGCCGACCAGCAGCACTGCGAGCCGGTGCGGCTCGAGCGCCGGCGCGGGGTCGAGGCCCGCGAAGTCGCCCGCCGACGGGGAACCCGGAACGCTGGCCTCTCCCGAGCGCAGGTAGACCCGGCCGGACTCGAAGATCGCGATCCGCCCGATCCGCCGGGAGACGTTCAGCCGCGCAACGTCAACCATGCCGCCGAGCAGGCTGGTCCGCATCGCCCGCCCTTCCTCGGAGAGCGGGTTGGAGATGACGACCGGCCCGGGCTCGCGGTCGGAGTCGAGACCGAGCCGCTCGTCCGCATCGGCCCGAGCGAAGCTCCACGTCTTGACCTCGTCGATTCCCTGGCCCCGGAGCGCGTCCTCGGCCCGGCGGCGCAGGCGCTGCTCGCGGCTCAACCCGCCGGCGAGCGCACCCCTCGGCAGCGTCGCCGGCAGCTCCTCGAGGCCGCCGATCCGGGCCACCTCCTCGATCAGGTCAACCTCGCGCGTGACGTCGAAGTGGCGCTCGTATGGAACCGTGACCTCGAGCTCGCCGACGTGCTCGGCGACCCCGAAGCCCAGCCGCTCGAGCCGGCCGGCCTGCTCGGCGGCCGGCGTCGCCTGACCGAGCAGCGAGTCGGTGCGCGGTGGGCGCAGCGCCAGCCTGCGCGGCTCGACCGGGTCGGCGAGCACGTCGATCGTGCCGGGGACCAGGCGCGCGTCGCAGAGCTCGACGATCAGCCGCGCGGCGATGCGCTGGGCGCGGATCGCCAGCTCGGGGTGGAGCTGCTTCTCGAACCGGGTCGACGCCTCCGAACGCAGGCCTAGCCGGCTCGAGCTGCGCAGGATGTTGACGCCGTTCCAGGTTGCGGCCTCGAGCAGGACCCTGGTCGTGCCCTCGGAGACCTCGGAGGCCTGTCCGCCCATGATTCCCGCGATCCCCGAGGGCCGCTCACGATCGGCGACTACCACCGTCTCGGAGTCGAGCTCGTGTTCGACGTCGTCGAGCGTCCTCATCCGCTCTCCCTCGGCGGCACGACGGACGATCACCTCGCCACCCGGCACCCGGTCGAGGTCGAAGGCGTGAAGCGGCTGCGCGCTCAGCAGCATCACGTAGTTGGTGATGTCGACGACGTTGTTGATCGGACGCTGGCCGGCCGCGGCGAGGCGGCGGCGAAGCCACTGCGGCGAGGGACCGACCCGCACGTCGGTGAAGGCGCGGGCCGTAAAGCGCGGGCAAAGCTCGGGCACCTCGACCCGCACGGACGCGACCTCCTCGACACGGCCCTCGCCGGTCGCCTCGACCTCGGGCTGCTCCCAGGCCGGCGGCGCCAACGGCGCCCCGGAGATCGCATGCAGCTCGCGCCCGACGCCGATCACGCCGAGGCAGTCGACCCGGTTGGGGGTGACCTCGAGCTCGAGGACGGCGTCGCCCAGCGCCAGCAGCTCGCCGAGCGGGGCGCCCGGGGCCGCGAGCTCGGCGCCGCCCGAGGCCAGCACCATGATCCCGTCGTGCTCATCCCCCAGCTCGAGCTCGGCCTCCGAGCAGATCATCCCGTCGGAGACGACGCCGCGAAGCTTGGCTCGGCCGAGCTCCGTGCCGTCGGGCAGCACCGCCCCGGGCAGAGCCACCGCGACGGTCTGCCCAGCGGCGACGTTGGGCGCTCCGCAGACGATCGTGCGTGCCTGCTCCCCCCCTGTGGCAACCTCGCAAACGCTCAGCCGGTCGGCATCGGGGTGCGGCGAGACCTCGAGCACCGAACCGACGACGAAGCCCTCCGAGCTGCGCGGCCCGATCCTCGTCACGCGCTCGACCTCGGTCCCGGTCATCGCCAGGCGCTCGGCGAGCCGCTCGGGATCCCAGCCGGGGTCACAGAGCTCGCGAAGCCATGAGACGGGGACCCTCACCGGAACTGCCTCGCGAAGCGCAGGTCGCCCTCGAAGAAGAGCCGCAGGTCGGGCACGGCGTGCTTGAGCATCGCGATCCGCTCGATCCCCATCCCGAAGGCGAAGCCCTGGACCGTCTCGGGGTCGTAGCCGAACTCGCGCACGAAGCCGAACACGTTCGGGTCGATCATCCCGGCGCCCAGGATCTCGATCCAGCCGGCGCCCTTGCAGAGCGGATCGCGCCGGCCGCCGACGCTGCCCGTCCCGCCGCAGGCAAAGCACGAGACATCGACCTCGACGCTCGGCTCGGTGAAGGGAAAGTAGTGCGGGCGCAGCCTGACCTCACGGTCGGGACCGAAGATCGCGCGCGCCAGCTCGAGCAGCGTTCCCTGGAGGTCGGCGAGCGAGATCCCCTCGTCGACTGCGAGCCCCTCGACCTGGCTGAACATCGGCGTATGCGTGGCGTCGTTGTCGCGCCGGTAAACGCTCCCGGGAACGATGATCCGAAGCGGGGGCGGGGCGAGCTCCATCGAGCGCACCTGCATCGGCGAGGTATGGGTGTGAAGCAGGACGTCGCGTGGGCCCGGAGGGAGGTTCGGCCGGGCTTCCGAGCGCTCTTGGCCGAGCCGAGCGCTCGGGCGCGACGCTGGGTGGCGGTCGGGATCCCAGCGCGCGGAATCGACGCTCGCCGGATCGACGTAGAAGGTGTCCTGGACCATCCGCGCCGGGTGGCCCGGTGGGTGGTTGAGAGCAGTGAAGTTGTAGTAGTCGTGCTCGATCTCCGGGCCCTCGGCGACTCGATAGCCAAGCCCGCAGAAGACGTCCTCGATCTCGCGCCGGGTCTGGTTGACCAGGTGCAGGGAGCCGGGCGCCGGCAGCGGCGAGCCGGGCAGCGTGACGTCGACTTGCTCGCCGGCGAGGCGACGGTCGAGCTCATCGCCCACGAGCTCCTCGCGGCGCTCCGTGAGCGCCTGCTCGAGCTGCTTTTGGGCGCGGTTTGCGGCGCCGCCGACCGCGCCGCGCTGCTCGCCGGGCAGCTCGCCGATTCCGCGCAGGATCGCGGTCAGCTCGGAGCTTCGCCCGAGCAGCTCAACCCGCAGCGCCTCGAGCGCGTCCGCGGAGCCCGCGGATTCGATCGCCGCCTGCCCGTCGGCTCGGATCTGCTCGATGCGCTCGATCACTGCTGACGTTCTCCCCGGGCGGCGACGGCCGACGATATCCGGCCGAGCGCGATCGCCGCCGCGGCCGCGACGTTCAACGACTCGGCTCCGCCGGGGCGCAGCGCGATCGTCAGCGAGCGCTCGCAGG
>JACDBR010000178.1 GCA_013694825.1 Solirubrobacterales bacterium | reverse complement strand
TCGCGGCGCTCGTGATCGTCGGCCCGGCGGTCGGGGGAGGGGAGCCCGAGGAGCGCTCGCTCGCTGCCTGGGATGCGCTCGCGGCCGGCCTCGAGCAGGACGGGATCGACGGCTTCGTCGCCGCGCTCGGGCCACACGAGCCCGCCTGGCGCGAGACGATCGAGCGGATCACGCGCGAGCGGATGTCACTTCACCGCGACCTCGACGCAGTCGCGCGCGCCTTGCGCGAGCTGCCACGCTCGATGCCCTTCGGCTCGCTCGAGGAGCTCACCGCGATCGAGGCGCCCGCCCTGGTCGTCGCCAGCCACGACGAGGCCGACCCCGGCCACCCCTATGCGGTCGCCGAGGCCTGGGCTGAGGCTCTGCCTAACGCTCGCCTGATCTCCGAGCAGCGCGGCTCCTCCCCGCTCGCCTGGCAGGGCGGGCAGCTCTCGCGCGAGATCGCCGACTTCCTCGCCACCGACGAGGTCGCCGAGCGCCTGAGCGGCGACTGAGCCCGCCCGAATCGAGGCTGCCGTCGCGCCCGGGTGCGTAGGATTGGCTTGATGATCGACGACGGCAGCGCGATCCACTACTCGGCGGTCGAGCCTGGGACCCCCGTCTACGGATCCGACGAGGTCGAGGTCGGGTCCGTCCACCAGGTGGTCGACAACTTTCGCGAGCACATTCTCGACGGCTTCGTGATCCGTTGCTCCGACGGCGAGCTGCGCTTCGCCGACGCGCCGGAGGTCGCCCGGACGGCCGAGCGCGGGGTGACCCTGACGATCACCGGCGAGGAGGCGCTGCGGCTTCCGCCGCCGGAGGATGGCCCCGACAGCTTCCGGGCCAACGTTCCTCAGGGCCGGCTCGGGCGCCTGTTCGGTCGCGGCTGGAAGCGCGACTAACCCTGTTGCAAGCGGTTTCCCGCCGGTTGGACCGGTTTCGTTAGGCGTCGGGCAGGCGGGGTATGTACCCGCCCGTGACGCCGAGTGAGATCCGCTTCGAGCGGGTCGCGGAAGTGCCTGGCGGAGCGCTCGATCTGAACTCCGCAAACGAGACGGGCTCGTGAGCGAGGACGGGGTAGAGCCCTCTCAGGCGACCGTTGGCCTGACTCTTCCAGCCCGGGCGGAGAACGTCACCTTGGTTCGCCACGCCTTGGCCGGGCTCGCCGCGGCGCTGGACGCCGACGAGAGCGCGGTCGCGGACCTCAAGACGATCGTCACCGAGGCCTGCATGAATGTCTGCACTCATGCCTACGACGGCGAGGAGGGTCCACTCGAGGTGCGCGCATGGGGCGATCAGAGCTCGTTGACCGTGCGCATCCGAGACCAGGGCGCGGGGATCCGGCCGACGGCCGACAACGGGCGCAAGAGCCTGCGCCTCGGCCTGCCGCTGATCGCCGCTCTGACCTCGGACTTCGAGATCAAGGGCGGCCCTGGGAGGGGCACCGAGGTGCGGATGTCGATCAGCCTGCAACCGGGGGCAGACGGCGCCCTTCCGACCGTCGCCGAGCCGGTGGCCTCGCCGACCGGCACCGAGATCGACGTTCCAGCGGGTCAGTTCGTGGGCCCGATCCTCTCGCGGGTCGTATCGATGACGGCGACCCGGGCCAACTTCTCGATCGACCGGCTCTCCGACGCGGTGCTGCTGAGCGACGCTCTGGCAACGAACTCGCCTCAGGACTTCGACGACGGCACCGCCCGGATCTCGATCGAGCAGCAGGCCCAGGAGTTCATGCTTCGCGTCGGCCCGCTCGTCAAGGGCAGCGGCCAGCGCTTCCTCGAGCGGCTGATGATCCCGGAGATCGGCGCCTCGCTTGAGGCGCTGGCCGATGAGACCGAGGTCGAGTCGGTCGACGGCCACGACTACGTGCGGCTGCGGATCTGCGCCGGCTAGGCAGCCGGCCCGCCGGCGACGTCGCGCAGGGTGGTGAGGGCGCGACGCAGGATGCGCGAGATGTGCATCTGCGAATAGCCCACCCGCTCGGCGATCTTCGACTGAGTCAGGTCCTCGACGAAGCGCAGCCTCAGGACCTCACGCTCGAGGTCACTCAAGGCGCCGAAGCTCGCGCGTAGCGCGGCCCGGTCTTCGACCAGCTCGAAGCCTGGGTCCTCGCCGCCGATCCGCTCGGAGATCGAGCCGTCCTCGGCGGCGTCGGAGGACGGTGGCTGGTCGAGCGACATCGTCCGTCGCGCGTCGCTGGCCTCGAAGGCCTCGAGCACGTCGGCGGCCGAGATCTCGAGTTGCGAGGCGATCTCGTCGACGGTCGGCGAGCGCTCGAGCGCGTTGGACAGATGCGCGATCGCGCCGTCGACGTTGCGGATCCGCTCCTGGAGGCCGCGCGGTACGCGCATCACCCAGACGCGGTCGCGAAAATGGCGTCGCAGCTCACCAAGGATCGTCGGCCCGGCGAAGGCGGCGAAGGGCACGCCTCGCTCGGGGTCGAAGCGACCGAGGGCCGCGACCAGCCCGAGGCTCGCGACCTGGATCAGGTCCTCACTCGGCTCGGCGCCGCCGCTGTAGCGCATCGCGAGGCTACGGGCGAACGGCAGGAAGCGCCGCACGATCTCCTCGCGAGCCGCGACGTCGCCCTCCGAGTGGAAGCGGCGAAGCAGCTCCCTCTCGTCGCTGAGGGCCTCGCCGGGGCCGGGGAGGAGCTGCTGGGGAACGGTGTCGCCAGAGCCGGCGATCGGCTCAGTGCTCATCTGCGACGCTCGGAAACGGCCCGTCCACCGAGAGGAGACTACGCGAGCCGCTGTGAGACTTCGTTAAGCGGCCGCAAGGCCGAGGAGGCTTATGTCAACCCGGGCGCCGCGACGCCGCCGCAGCGGGCGTGGGGCCGGGGACGAAGCGGGTCCCGATCGTGATCAGCAGGTGGGCGATCCCAAGCACGATGAAGAGCGCCGTCGGAGCCGTCTCGTCGGAGAAGCCGAACAGGAACGGCGAGCCGATCAGCAGCACGGCGAGCACGAAGTCGAGCACCAGGTGAGCGCCGACCGGTATCTGGGCTATCAGGCCGGTTGGCATGTCCGAGGTGGCGGCGAGCACGAGCACGCCGACGCCGAAGATCAACGAGATCGCCGTGGCGCCGGAGGAGTTGAAGTCGATCAAGAGCGGTGCGGCGATCAGCAGGATCCCAGCGACGTACTCGATCGCTCCGTGAATCACGGCAGAGATGGGCCCGCGCTTGAGCATCGGCGAGAATGTACCCGTAGCGCCGGGCGGAAAGCCCGAGCGGCGCAGGCTGGCGCGTGCCGGGGCTCAGCCGTCGGGTGGCAGTTCGTCCGGGAGGCCGAGGTGGGCGAACAGCTCGCGATCGATGAACGCCGTGACCGCGGAGATCTGCTCGCCGCGCAGCGTCAGCACGTCGAGCACGTGGGCGCGGTAGGTGCCGCGCTGGTCGTCCCAGGAGTAGCGGCCGATCGCGAGCTGGCCGCTGGCGCGGGCCGGGATGTCGCGCCATCGCAGCCTGAAAGGATGCGCGACGAGGAAGTCGACGATCGCACCGTGGCCGTGGAACCAGCCGGGCTGCGGCGGCATCGACCAGCTGGCGTCATCGGTCAGCATCGCGACGATCGACTCGACGTCGCCCTGCTCGAGGGCCCGCATGTACTCCCCGACGATCTCGCTCAGGCGCTCGTCACCGAGCTGGCGCAGCGTCGTCTGCTGACTCTGGGCGGGCAGGCGCTCGTCGACCAGCTTGCGAGCCCGCTGCAGGGCGCTGTTGACGGACGCCGTCGTCGTTTCGAGCGCTTCAGCGACCTCGAGGGCCGAAAAGCCCAGCACCTCTCGCATGATCAGCGCCGCGCGCTGGTTGGGCGGCAGATGCTGGAGCGCGGCCACGAAGGCGAGCTCGAGGCTTTCGCGCTGCTCGTAGCGGGCCTCGGGCGCCGCCGGCCCATCCTCGACGGCCAGCTGCTCGTCGGGATAGGGCTCGATCCAGACCGACTCGGTCGGTGGCTCGCGAACGGCGTCGTGCGGGTCGATGGAGGAGGGCCCGTAGTCGATCGGCAGAACGCGCTTCGGACGCTTCTCGATCAGCGTCAGGCAGGCGTTGGTCGCGATCCGGTAGAGCCACGAGCGAAGCGAGCTGCGCCCCTCGAAGCGTGGCAGGCCTCGCCAGGCGCGAAGCAGAGCCTCCTGGAGAGCGTCTTCAGCGTCGTCGAGCGAGCCGAGCATCCGGTAGCAGTGGGCGTGGAGCTCGGGTCGGCGGGGATCGACGAGCGCCCCGAACGCCGTCTCGTCGCCGCGACGGGCCGCGTTCAGGAGCTTCGCCTGCTGCGGGGTCAGATTGTCCGTGGCGACGCTCATCCTCGTCAGCCTAAAACGCCTGGGACTCATCGCGATCCGATGAATTCACGAGCAGCGGCTGGTCTCAGAGGCATGAGGCGAAAGATCGCGAGCCCGATCGTCCACCTGGAGCTGCACACGGGAGACGCTCCGGCGGCCAGGGAGCTCTATACGGAGCTCTGCGGCTGGCGCGGCGAACTGGTCCGAGCGGGCCTCGGCTCTTACCTGACGCTCGAGCTGGGCACCGGGTTCAGGGGCGGGATCGTCGAATGTGAAGCGCCGCGGCCCTCGTGGCTGCCCTACGTCGCCGTGCCGCGAATTGCCGAGGCGACCGATCGGGCGCGAGCGTTCGGAGCGGCGATCCTGCTCGAGCCCCGCGAGGGTGCGGCAGGCTGGCGCAGCGTGATCGCCACCGGCTCCGGCGCCGAGCTCGCCTTCTGGCAACCGAAGTAGAAACGACCAAGGACAAGAGCGAAGGGCAATCATGAGCGACGAGGACCAGATGACGAGCAAGCGCCCGGATGTGGGTTACGTGGACATCTACCTGCTGCCGGTCCCCGAGAAGGACCTCGAGGCCTACAAGCGCGGGGCGACGAGCTTCGGGGCGGTCGCCAAGGAGCTCGGCGCGCTGAGCTATCGCGAGTTCCGCGGCGAAGACCTCGACGAGGCGATGCAGGCCGCGGCCGCCGACGGCGAGCTCTTGACCTCAGCCGTCGCGGAGTTCGAGTCGCGAGCGCACCGCGACGACGTGATGGCACGGGTGTTGGAGGACCCGCGCGTCAAGGAGCTGATGACGCAGGAGTCGCCGGCCCGGATGGACAAGATGCGCTACGGCGGCTTCGAGACAATCGTCGATCCCTAACGAGTTTCCATAACCGCCGTTATCGAGCGCAGGAAACGAGACCGAACCTGGAGGAAGCGAGATGACCGAGACCGACACCCCCACCATCGGCAAGCGCGAGCAGTGGCTCGTCGCACGCAGGGCGCTGCTCGAGCGCGAGAAGGAGCTGACCCGCCAGAGCGACGATCTGGCGAGGCAGCGCCGCGAGCTTCCGCGCGTGCGAGTCGACGAGGCCTACGCGTTCGAGACCAATGCCGGAACGAAGACGCTCGCCGAGCTCTTCGACGGACGCTCGCAGCTGATCGTCTACCACTTCATGCACGGCCCGAACACGCCGGAGGGCTGCCTCGGATGCACGTTCGCGACCGACAGCTTCGACGGCACCCAGGCGCATCTGAACGGCCACGACGTCAGCTTCGTGCTCGCCTCACGCTCGCCGCTGGAGACCCTCAATGCCTACAAGCAACGGATGGGCTGGAGCATTCCCTGGGTCTCCTCCGAGGACAGCGACTTCAATCGCGACTTCAGCGCCTGGACCGAGCAGGCCCGCCGCGAGGGCACCGGCTGGAACTTCGGGACGCCGAGCGGCGCCTGGGTCGACGTCGCCAACGACCAGGAGCTGATGGCGCTGAGCGTCTTCGTGCTCGACGACGCCGTCGTCTACCACACCTACTCCTGCTATGACCGCGGCACCGACGTTCTCAACAGCGCCTGGGGCCTGCTCGACCGCACTCCGAAAGGGCGCGACGAGGGCGCCGTTCCTGGCTGGCCGCGCCGCCACGGCGAGTACGGGGACTCAGGTCCATCAGCTACCTGACGCGGGCCGCGTGCTAACCGAGGCTTCGGAACTCGGGCCAGATCTCCGACCATGGCTCCACCGTCCCCTTGCAGAGCCAGATTGGCCGGCCAAGCTCCTCGTTCTCGATCCCGGCGGCGTTGGAGACGCGCGCCGCCACCCGGCACTCGCGCATCCATCCCTCGAGCTCGGCTCGCCCGAAGCCGACAGCGATGACGGGCGCCTGCCCGTCGGGCGGGGGGCCCCACTCCCAATAGCCCATGTGGCCGCTGTAGGGAGTGGGCAGGCCGAGCGCCGGGCCGTATCGGTCGACCGCTCCAGCCTCGCCGTAGTTGGTGGTCACGATCACCGCGTCCGGGCCGCCGCGAGCGGCTGCCTCAACCTCCGCGACCCGGGCCGTGAACCCAGGCCATCCGACGGTTTCGGCGACGTCCTCGTTGGCCGCGATCACCGGACCCAGCTCCTCCTCGGGAAGGATCGGCAGCGCGAGGACGCCGCTGACGGCGGCGCTGAGAGCCAGGGCGGCCCCGAACGCGACCCGGCGGAACTGGGCCCTGCCTCGATCGAGCCAGCGGTCGACCACAGGCGCGCCGGCGCCAACAAGCAGCGGAAAGGTGCCCGCGAGGTAGTAGGGCTTGCCCGCGGTGAGCAGGAAGATCCCAGCGAGCAGCGCCCACGCCCAGCCGAGAAAGCGCAGCTCGCGGAAACTCGGATCGCGAAATAGCGCCCATAGGCCGGCCAGCCACACCGGCGCAAGAACTGGGCTCACCAAGAGGAGCTGAAACGGCAGGAACGCCCAGCGCGGCTCCGAGCTAGCCGAGCCGCCCTCGGAGAGCCCCGCGGCGACCTCGAGCTGTGGCCATCCCTCGGAGGCCTGCCAGATCAGCCAGGGCAACCAGATCAAGACGGCGATCCCGGCGCCTGCCCAGACCCAAGGGCTTCGGAGCAGCCGTCGTGGGCCCGCGATCGCGACGCCGGAAAGGAGCCCGATCGCGAGGAAGACGGGCAGCGGCTTGTTGAGCAGTGCCAGCCCGAGGACGACCCCGGCGACGATCCAGAGCCGATCGTCCCCTCTCCTCAGGGCCCCGATGACGAGCAGCGTGATCGCCGTCCAGGCCAGCAGATCGAAGGTGGTCGTGCTCAACAGGTGCCCGGTGATCAGGAAGACGGAGCCGACCGCGATCGTCCCGGCCGCGATCAGTTGAGCCCGTGCAACCGCTCCCAGCTCGCGGGCGATCAGTCCGGTGAGGACGACGATCGCCGCGATCGCGAGTGCCGAAGGCAGGCGCAGGAGCGTGAGGCTGCCTTGCGCGAGGGCGTCCATCAACGCCGCCAGTGCCGGCGTCACCGGGCCCTGGTCCGGATAGCCCCAGGCGAGGTGCTCGCCGGCGGCCAGGAAGTAGAGCTCGTCGCGGTGCGGCCCGTAGCCGCCGGCTCCGATCACGAGCGCGACGAAGACCAGCCCGGCGATCGCGGTGACACCTCTGCTCAGTGGTTGGAGCGGCTGAGCCACCGATCGCCCGTCCACAGAACGCAGCTTACGCGGCACTCGGGCCGCGCCAGCGGCCACGGCGCCGGAATTCCAGAGGGCTATGACCGGCCCAGTGGTAGATGATGCTCGGGTGGCCTACGACGAGGATCTCGCCAACCGCATCCGCGAGCTGATCGCCGGCGACCCCGACGTGACGGAGATGAACATGTTCGGAGGTCTCGCATTCCTGATGGGCGGCAACATGGCGGTTGCGGCCAGCGGTCAGGGCGGCCTGATGGTCCGTGTGGAGCCGGGTGAGACGACAGGCTCCTGACCAAGCAGCATGCGCGAACGTTCGAGATGCGTGGGCGCGCGATGCACGGCTGGTTGCGGGTCGACGCCGAAGGCGTTCGGACCAAGCGCCAGCTCGAGCCGTGGGTCAAGCGCGGCGTCGCGTACGCGCGCTCGCTTCCGGCGAAGCGGTAGCCGATGCGGCCTCTCGATCGTGCCTGCCGCAGCTTCCCGGCAAGCCCTCGGCTTCGAAGCGCGTATCAGTTGACCGACGGGTCCTCGGGCATCTTGGAGATCAGCGTGTATTGGCCGCCCATCCGCCCGAGCACGTCGGCCCAGAGCGTTTCGGGGTCCTCGGGGAAGAGCTCGCGCGGGATCGGCGCCTCGACGATCCAGTCCTCGCGCTCGAGCTCGGCCTCGAGCTGGCCCGGACCCCAGCCGGAGTAGCCGGCGTAGATCCGCGCCCGCCGCGTCGAGCGCGCGATCTCCTCAACGTCATGGTCGGCGCCGAGGAAACCGACGTCGGCGACGACGAGCCACGCGGCGGCGCTGGGATCGGAGAACTCGGCTAGCACGACCACCGCGTTGGGCTGGACCGGCCCGCCGACCCAGAGCGGCTGATCGCCCAGCATCCCGGCCAGCTCGGCCACCGACTCGCCGATCGAGTGGCCGGACGGGCGGTTGAGCACGATGCCCATCGCGCCGTCGACGCCGTGCTCGGTGACGAGGACGACCGTGCGGGCGAAGTTCGGGTCTCCGAGCACGGGTGAGGCGATCAGTAGCTTGCCGCGAAGCGACTCGGTCACCCGGGCAACTATGGCGGCTAACCTGCACTGCATGGTTCACGACGTCGACGAGACGAGCTTCGAGAAGGCGGTTCTGGAGCGCTCGCACGAGCTGCCCGTGGTGGTCGACTTCTGGGCGGAGTGGTGCGGTCCATGCCGCCAGCTGACGCCGGCGCTCGAGGGCGCCGCCGGCAAGCGCACCGACGACGTCGAGCTTGCCAAGGTCGATGTCGACGCCAACCAGAACCTCGCGGCCAGCTTCGGTGTCCGCGGCATCCCCGCCGTCAAGGCGTTCCGGGACGGCCAAGTGGTGGCCGAGTTCACCGGCGCCATCCCCCCGGCTCAGGTCGAGGCCTTCTTTGATCGCCTGGTGCCATCCGAGGCCGACCGTCTCGCCGAGACGGGCGATGAGACCTCGCTTCGGGCCGCGCTCGCGGCCGACCCGCGTCACGCGCTCGCGGCTGTCGGGCTCGGCCGCCTGTTGATAGCCCGCGACGAGTACACCGAGGCGGCGCAGATCCTCGAGCGCTTTCCCGGCGACTTCAACGCCGAGGGCCTCACCGCCCGCGCCCGGCTTTGCCTCGAGCGACCCGACGACGAGCTGCTGAGCGGGGCCTTCGCCGCCTGGGACCGCGGCGAGCACGAGACGGCCCTCGAGCGACTCCAGGAGGCCTTTGCGTCGACGGACGACGAGCAGAACGATGCGATTCGTCAGGTGCTGGTGGCGCTCTTCACCGAGCTCGGCGCCGACCATCCGCTCGCCCGAGAGCACCGTCGCCGGCTCGCCGCAGCCCTGAACTAGCGGGCGCTCGCCGCGGTGGAGGGCGATCCCACAGGCGGCGTCGGTGTCGTCGCGGCCCTGCTGGCCGGGTTCGTCTCCTTCCTCTCCCCATGCGTGCTGCCGCTGGTCCCCGGCTACCTCTCGGCGGTCACCGGGGTGATGCCCGATCGACTCGAGCATGCTCGCTGGCAGGCGGTGCTCGGTCCCGCGCTGCTATTCGTCGCCGCTTTCTCCGCGATCTTCATCGCGCTCGG
>JACDBR010000287.1 GCA_013694825.1 Solirubrobacterales bacterium | reverse complement strand
GGCCACGGCCGCCGAGCGCAAGCTCCAGCGCCCGCTCGAGGGCGGCCGCATCGCCTGAGGCCGGGTCTGCTCTCATCGACGTCCGCCGAGCGGGTTCACGAGAGCATCGTAGATCGGGGCGCGTGCTTCCGATCGGCGCACGGATACCGTCCGGGGGTGGCCGCGCGCGATGAGAGGAGCGAGAGCGCGCGCTTCGCCCGCTCGGCGAGCTGGCTCTCGGCCGGGATCGGCCTCGCCGGCCTCCTCACCTACGCCTTCTTCTCGCTCGCCGCCTACAGCCTCAGCGGCGAGGAGTACGGCGAGGTCGTGGTTCTCTGGTCCGCGGTCTTTGTAGTGATCTCCGTCCTGCATCGGCCGACCGAGCAGCTGCTCTCACGCTCGATAGCCGAGCGCAGCGCCCGGGGCGAGCCGACTGGGCCGGCCATCCGCGCCGCGGCGCGGATCGCGCTGGGCGTCTCGCTCGGCTGGGCGATCGTCGCGCTGGCGCTCCGCGGGCCGCTGACCGACGACCTCCTGTCGGGCAACGAGACCCTCTACTGGATCCTGGTCACGGCGGTGCTCGGCTTCGCGGCCTCGTTCTTCGCCCGCGGCTACCTGGCCGGCAAGCGCCGCTTCGGGGCGCTCGCCGGAGTCGTGATCGGCGAGTCGCTGGGCCGCATGGCGTTCGCGCTCGCGGTCGCCGTCGGAATCACCGACGGGCAGGCCGCGGTCGCGCTCGGAATCGCGGCGGCGCCCGCGATCAGCCTGTTCGTAGTCCCGTTCGCCCTCGGGCGCCGCTCCGCCGCGCCCACCGGCGCGGCGGGCGATGGCGGCGCCGGCGCCGAGACCGATCGAGTCGGCGTGGGCGGAGGAGGAACGAGCAGACCGACCGCCGACCGGGAGCGCGGCAGCGGGCGCTTCGCGGCCGCCGTCTTCTGCGTAATGCTCAGCGAGCAGACGCTCCTGAACGCCGGGCCACTGCTGGTCAACGCGCTCGAGGGAGCCACCCTGGCTGGTTTCATCTTCAACGTCCTGATGGTCGCGCGGGCGCCGCTGGTCGTCTTCCAAGGTGTCTCGACGAGCCTTCTCCCCCACCTAACCGGGCTGCGAAGCAGCGGGCCCAGCTCGGCTCGCGAGGCGTTCGATCGCTCCGTCCGCGCGACGCTGCTTGCGATTGCCGCCTTTACGACGGTCGTAGTCGTGGCGGTGGCTGTGGTCGGGCCGCAGGTCATGCAGCTCGCGTTCAGCGAGCGCTTCAGCTACCCCCGAGACGACCTCGTGATCGTCGCCATCGGCATGGGGCTCTACCTCGCGGCGACGACGCTGAGTCAGGCGGCGTTGGCCGGGGGCCTAGCCCGCTGGGCCGCGGCGGCGTGGCTCACCTCGGCGATCAGCTTCCTGGCCTGGTGCCTGACCGGAGCGCTCGAGCCGGCGGCCAGGGTGGAGATCGGCTTCAGCGCGGCGGCAGCCCTCCTCTGCGGGCTGCTGGCGGCGCTCTACCCACGCGCCCGGGCCGGCACTCACACGCCGGCCGAGACTGATGTGCAGGACGCCAGGATCACGCTCTCCGAGGAGGCCGGCTGGTGAACGAGGGCGAGATCCTGCTGGTTGCGGGCCTGCTCTTGTCGGCCGGGCTGGCGGCCGCGAAGGCGGCCGATCGCGTCCGCGTGCCGGGCCTGCTGCTGTTCCTCGCGCTCGGGATGCTGATTGGCTCGGAAGGACTGGGCGGCGTCGACTTCTCCGACGCCGAGCTGACCCGGACGCTCGGCACGATCGCACTCGTCCTGATCCTGTTCGAGGGCGGCCTCGCCGCCGGCTGGGGCGAGATCCGGCCTGTCATCGGGATCGCCGTCTCGCTGGCCTTCATTGGCACGATCGTGACGGCGACGATCGCCGGCCTCGCCGCCTACTGGCTCTTCGACCTCAGCTTGCTCGAGGGGTTGATCATCGGCGCCGCCGTAGCGGCGACCGACAGCGCCGCGATCTTCGCCGTGCTGCGCGGCTCGACGCTGCGCCGCCGCCTGGCCCGCGCGCTGGAGGGGGAGTCGGGCCTCAACGACCCGATCGCGCTGCTGCTCGTGACCGGCTTCATCGAGTGGATCCGCGACCCCGGCTACGGCCTGCTCGACATGGCGGTGACGCTGAGCTCGAAGCTGGCGATCGGCCTGGGGATCGGCTACGCCGTCGGCTGGGCGGCGCGCTGGGCTTTCCGCAACCTCGACCTGCCGAGTCCCGGCCTCTACCCGGTGGCCTCGATCGCGACGATGACTCTGGCATTCGGGCTCAGCGAGGTCGCCTACGGCTCGGGCTTTCTCGGCGTCTACGTCGCGGGGCTGGTGCTCGGCACCGGCACCGTGCCGGCGCGCGGCACGACGGTCGCCTTTCACCAGGGCCTCTCCTGGGTCGCCCAGATCTCGCTCTTCGCTCTGCTCGGGCTGCTCGTCTTCCCGAGCGGGCTCGGGGACGTCGCGCTTCAGGGGCTGCTCCTCTCGGCGGTGCTGATCTTCCTCGCACGCCCCGTCGCCGCGCTGGCCGCGACCGCCTTCGCCGACTTCGACGTCCGCGAGCGGCTGATGCTCGGCTGGGCCGGGCTGCGTGGCGCGATCCCGATCTGGCTGGCGACCTTTCCGGTGATCGAGGGCGTCGCGAACGCCGATGTGATCTTCAACACGATCTTCTTCGTCGTCGTCACCTCGACCCTGATCCAGGGCGCGACCTTCGAGCCGCTCGCCAAGCGGCTCGGCCTGACCGGGGAGGAGCCGGCCCTGCCCCGGACGCTGATCGAGACCGGGATCATCCGCCGGCTCGGCGGCGAGTCGGTGGTCCACCGCGTACGGAAGGGCGACGCCGCGGTCGGCCACCTGGTCAAGGAGCTGGAGCTGCCTCGGGAGGCGCTGGTCAACGTGATCGTCCGCGGCGACAGCGCGATCCCGCCGCGCGGCTCGACCGGGATCGAGGCCGGGGACGAGATCCACGTGATCGCGCGGATGGAGGCGCTAGAGCAGGTTCAGGCGCTGACCGAGCGCTGGCGCGGCGGACCGATCGGCAAACCGCCGCTGCCC
>JACDBR010000285.1 GCA_013694825.1 Solirubrobacterales bacterium | reverse complement strand
CGAGATCGCCCGCTTCGCCGCCGACCGCGCTCGGGGCAGGCCCGTCTGGTGGCTCGGCGATCTCGCGAGCGCCGAGCGCTGGCTGCCCGCCCGGCTTCGCGATGGCGACCTGCTGGCCACGATCGGGGCCGGCGACGTATTTCGCCTCGCCGAGGCGCTCGTTACGGAGCTCCCCGGACAGGGCGAGCTCGAGATCAAGCCGGGTCAACGGCCAAGACCGGAGCCCACCAGCCCTTTCGAGTCCGGCGATGGCTGAGCCCGCGGGAATCGACCGAGACTGGCCGCTGGCTCGGCTGACCACGGTCAGGACCGGAGGCCCTGCCGATCTGTTCGCCCGGCCGGCGAGCCCCGAGGCCCTGGTCGAGTTGCTGGCCTGGGCGGCCGCTGAGGGCCAGCCCGTCGAGGTGATCGGCTCCGGCTCCAACCTGCTGGTTGCCGACCGGGGCCTTCGTGGCCTGGCGCTGAAGCTCGACGGCGAGCTGACCGCGATCGAGCGCCGGGGCGAGCGGATCCTGACCGGCGGCGGCGCCCGGTTGCCATCGGTGTCGGCCAAGGCGGCCCGCTGGGGGCTGTCGGGGATCGAGTTCGGGGTCAACATCCCCGGCAGCGTCGGTGGGGCGGTGCGCATGAACGCCAACGCATACGGAGGCCAGCTCGCGCGGGCCCTCGAGTGGGCCGACGTCTGCTCGGCGGAGGGCCTATCCCGCCGCGAGCCTGACGATCTCGGGTTCGTCTACCGGCACTCGAATCTCGATCCCGGCCAGGTGGTCGCCAGGGCCTGCTTCGCGCTGAGCGAAGCCGAGCCCGAGCAGGTCAAGGCGACGTTGGCCGAGATGCGCGCTCGCAGGCGCGAGGCCCAGCCCTCGGGGATCAAGACCTTCGGCTCGACCTTCAAGAATCCCGAGGACGCGCGCGCGGAAGGCCGCAGCGCGGGCCAGCTACTCGAGGCGTCCGGCTGCCGCGGTCTCGAGCTGGGCGGTGCTCGCTTCTCGGACAAGCACGCGAACTTCGTCGAGAATCACGCCGAGGCGACGACGGCCGACGTCCTGGAGCTGATGGCGGAGGGCCGAAGGCGGGTCTACCAGCGCTTCGGCATCGTGCTCGAGCCCGAGGTCCAGCTGATCGGCGATGTCGAGTGGCCGGCTGACTGGGATCTCGACCCGAACGGCTGAGAGTCGGCTGGCTCGATCTGGACGTCCGAGGCGTTGCCTAGCTTCGGTTCGCTGGCAGGGCTTTCCCTGCCGGGCGGCGAACTGACTCGCGATGGCTAAGAGGGCATCGAAGGCATCCACGGCGGCGGGAAGGAGCCGCGTCTCCGCGAGCTCGGCCTCCGCGAGCTCGGAGGCGAAGGTGGCCGTCAAGCGCGCCAAGTCAGGCTCCGGCGGCGCGCCGAGGCGCCCAGCCAAGCACGCCATCAAGCCTGGAGCCAGCAGATCTGCGGGCGCCCGTGGCCGGATCGCGGCCCGGCGCCGGCTGTCGAACCTGCCGGACCTCCCCGGCAGCTGGCGCGCTCGCCTCGCCGTGCTTGGCCTGCTGGCGGTCGCGACCGCCGCCGGTTACGCGTTCTGGCTTCGCGACTCGCCGCTCGTCGCGGTCGAGCGGGTGGCCGTCGAGGGCCTCGCCAGCCCCGACTCCGAGGCGATCGCAACCGCGCTTCGCCGCTCCGCAGAGGGCATGACGACCCTCAACCTCGACAGCGCCGAGCTCGAAGCCTCCGTCGAGGGCTTTCCCAGCGTCCGCTCGATCGCGCTCGACGCCCACCTTCCTAACGGTCTGACGATCGAAGTCGAGGAGGCGCCGCCGACGATGATCGCGCGTTCGGGCGAGCAACAGGTGCCCGTCGCGGCCGATGGCGAGTTGCTCTACGGCGCAACGACCGAGGGGCTCGAGCTTCCCGGGGTCGAGCTCACGGACCTCCCCGACGCCGGGAAGCTGACCGATGCCGCGCTCGAGCAGGCGCTCGTCGTGGGCGCTGCACCTGAGCCGCTACGCCCACTGATCCAGAGCGTCGGCTACTCGACGGGGGAGGGGGTTCAGATCGGACTCGCGGGGGGCGTGGAGCTCGAGTTCGGCGCCAGCTCCGACGCCGCTGCGAAGTGGGCCGCCGCCGCCGCCGTCTTGGCCGACGGGCGCCTCGAGACGCTCGCCTACATCGATCTCCGCGTGCCTACGCGGCCAGCGGTGGGCTAACCCATCGATCGCGGGCACTCGGTTGGCGCTCTCGCCGCCACCGCCGCGAGCAGAGGACTGGGACCTCCGCGCAATAGGTTACCCTCGAGTTGCGATCGAGAGTTTTGAGAAAGGCTGAACTCTCAACGTTCGGTCGAGAGTTCTGATGCAGGATTCTATGCCCGCCTGTCGACGGCGCGTTGACACTTTCTCGCCGATGGCGTACCGTCGCCCTCACGTCGAGCCCCGTAATGGCACGGAACTCTCTAGCATGGCTTGAGGCTCGGACGGAACTCAGGCAACACTTAGAGCGAGGAACGCATGGTTGAGTCGTCTTATCTGGCGGTGATGAAGGTCGTCGGCGCGGGTGGCGGCGGCACGAACGCCGTCTCGCGGATGGTCGACGCAGGCCTGCGTGGGGTCGAGTTCATCGCCATCAACACCGACGTCCAGGCGCTGCAGTCCTGCGACGCCGACATCAAGCTCTCAATCGGCCACACGCTCACCCGGGGCCTCGGCGCAGGCGCCAACCCCGACGTCGGCGCCGGCGCGGCCGCCGAGTCGCGCGACGACATCAAGGAGGCTCTCAAGGGCTCGGACATGGTCTTCGTCACCGCCGGCGAGGGTGGTGGCACCGGCACCGGCGCCGCCCCGGTGATCGCCGAGATCGCCAAGGAGGAGATCGGCGCGCTGACCGTCGGCGTGGTCACCAAGCCGTTCGAGTTCGAGGGCTCCAAGCGCATGCAGCAGGCGCTCGAGGGCATCGACAAGCTCCGCGCCAAGGTCGACACCCTGATCATCGTCCCCAACGAGAAGCTGCTGCAGGTGGTGGAGCGTCGGACCTCGGTCCAGGAGGCCTTCCAGATGGCCGACGACATCCTGCGCCAGGGTGTCCAGGGCATCACCGACCTGATCACGACCCCGGGTCAGATCAACCTCGACTTCGCCGACGTGCGCACGGTCATGGCCGACGCTGGCTCAGCGATGATGGGAGTCGGTCACGCGGGCGGCGAGAATCGAGCCGCCGAGGCCGCTCGAATGGCGATCTCCTCGCCGCTGATGGAGGAGTCGATCGAGGGCGCGACCGGGATGCTGCTGAACTTCACAGGCTCCGAGGACCTCAATCTCTTCGAGGTCAACGAGGCGGCCCAGATCGTCGTCGAAACGACCGACAAGTCGGCCAACATCATCTTCGGGACCGTGATCGACCCGAGCGTCGGCGACGAGGTCCGGGTTACCGTGATCGCGACCGGGTTCGAGGGCCGCGAGACCCTCGCCCGCCGGCCGATCGCGGTTCGCGAGCGCGGCCGCAAGCGACAGGTCGGGGCCCTCGGCGACCGCGAGCGCCGCGAGCTCGAGGTCTCCGACGACGAGATCGACGTTCCCGCTTTCCTGCGCGAGCGCTAGCGGGGGCGAGCTCGAGGTCCGGGCGGCCTCGGAGGCGCGGGCGCCGGCGCACCCCGCCGAGGTCCTGGTCGGGCTCGGGGCTTCGCGGGTCATAGGCTCAGGGCGTGAGCGCGGCGTCCGAGCTGAAGCGAACGTCCCTATTCGAGCGCCATCGCGAGGCGGGCGCCAGGCTGGTTGCGTTTGCGGGCTGGGAGATGCCGGTGACCTACGAGGGCGTGCGCCCCGAGCACGCCGCGGTCAGGGCCGGGTGCGGCGTCTTCGACGTCTCGCACATGGGCCAGGTCGAGACCGCGGGGCCTGACGCCCTCGCCCTGCTCCAGCGCGTGCTCTCCAACGACATCGGCAAGCTCGAGGTGGGTGGCGCTCAGTACTCGGTGATGCTGCGCTCCGACGGCGGCGTGCTCGACGACCTGTTCACCTACCGGCTCGCCCCCGATCATTACCTGACCGTGACCAATGCCTCCAACCACGAGCGCGATCGCGACTGGGTCCGCGAGCACGCCGACGGCCTCGAGGTCGAGGTCAGGGATGCGATCGACGATTGGGCGATGCTCGCGGTACAGGGGCCGCAGGCGCGGCGGATCGTCGCCGGGCTGGCCGGTGGCGAGCTGCCGGAGCGGATGCATACGGCGCGCCTCGCGGTGCCGGGTGATGGCGAGGCGCTCGTCTGCGGAACCGGCTACACCGGGGAGGACGGGGTCGAGGTGCTGTTGAGGCCATCCGGCGCCGTCGAGCTCTGGGACGCTCTGATGGAGGCGGGCGCCACGCCGGCCGGCCTCGGCGCCCGCGACACGTTGCGCCTCGAGGTCTGCTTCCACCTCTACGGCAACGACCTGACTACCGAGCGCGACCCGATCTCCGCCGGGCTTGGCTGGATCTGCAAGGAGGGCACGGGCTTCGTCGGCTCCGATGTGACCGCCCGCGTCCGCGAGCAGGGCCCGGCCGAGAAGCTGGTCCCGTTCGCGCTCACCGAGCGCGGCATCCCACGTCAGGGCAACGAGGTCTACGCGGACGACGAGCGGGTTGGCGAGGTCACGAGTGGGACGCTCTCGCCCTGCCGGGGCGACGGGATCGGGATGGCCTATGTGCGCAGCGAGCTCGCCGAGCCGGGCACCCAGATCGAGGTCGACGTGCGCGGAAAGCGCCGCGCGGCGCGCGTAGAGTCCCGGCCGCTTTATTCGACGCACTAGATCGAGGCGCCGGTGGACCCGGCCGGCGCAGAGGAGGAGACGTGGCCGAGGCGAGCTACCCCGAGGATCTTCGCTACCACCCTGAGCACGACTGGGCTCGGATCGACGGCGAGACGGCCAAGTTCGGCATCACCTGGCACGCCCAGGACGCGCTCGGCGAGGTCGTCTTCTACGACCCACCCGACGTCGGCAGCGAGATCTCAAAGGACGAGCCCTACACGGAGGTCGAGTCGGTCAAGGCTGTCTCCGACGTGATCGCCCCGCTCTCGGGCGAGGTCGTCGAGGTCAATGCGGCCGTCGCCGAGAACCCCGAGCTCGTCAACGACGACCCCTACGGCGAGGGCTGGCTGGCCAAGGTCAAGCTCTCAGACCCCTCCGAGGCCGACGGGCTGATGGACGCGGCCGCCTACAAGGAGCTGTTGGCGAACGAGTAGTGGGCGTAGGAGCCGGCTGCGCTCGCCGCTCGCTGGAGGTTCAGCTCCGCTCGATCCGCTTCACGCCCCGGCCCTCGCGCCAGTCTCGATCACGAGCTGGTCGCCGGCCGCGCCCAACCGCACGACGCTGAGCTCGGCGACCTCGAGCCGGAAGAGGTGGAAGTCGCCGCCCGGCTCGCCGCCACTTCGCAGCCCGTCCTTGGCCGCCTCGTCATCGACCTCGATCGCGGGCCCGGAGAGCCGTCACGGCGCAGGGTCGCGAGCGTCTTGTGAACGCCGGCGTCGAGGTAGCCACGAGCCAGCACCGAGAGCTCGGGAGCCTGCCGAGTGACCTCGTCCCAGCTCGCCATCGTCGAGTCGGATCCTACGCCCGGGGGAGCCGTCCGCGGGGCTCATCCTCGCGCCTTGGGCCGTGCCCGCACGCCTGGTTAGAGTGACTCGGGTGAGCCGCTACACCTCAGCCACCGACTCGGATCGCGCCCGGATGTTGGAAGCGATCGGCGCCGCCTCGATCGACGAGCTGTTCGAGCAGATCCCGGAGGAGCTGCGCCTGGGTCGTGACCTCGAGCTCCCTGCTGGCCTCTCCGAGACCGAGGCCTTCGACCACCTCTCGGCGCTCGCCGCCCGCAACGCCGACGCCGACTCGGAGCTCTGCTTCCTCGGCGCCGGGATGTACGACCACTACTCGCCGGCGATCGTCGACGCCATCACCCAGCGCTCCGAGTTCCTGACCCCCTACACGCCCTACCAGCCCGAGGTCTCCCAGGGCGGCCTGCAGGCGATGTTCGAGTTCCAGACGGCGATCTCCGAGCTGACCGGCCTACCTGTCTCCAACGCCTCGCTCTACGAGGGTCCCTCCTCGGTCGCCTCGGCCGCATACCTGGCGATCGGCGCGACGAAGGGCCGCAAGAAGCTCGTCGTATCGCGCGGCGTCCACCCGCACGCTCGCGAGACGCTGCGCGCCTACGCCGAGGGCTTCTGCGCCGAGGTCGTCGAGGTCGGGCTGGTCGACGGCATCACCGACTCCGACGAGCTCGAGGCCGCGGTCGACGAGAAGACCGCCGCCGTATTCGTCCAGAGCCCCAACTTCCTCGGCGCGATCGAGGACCTCGAGGCGCTCGCCGCACCGGCGAAGGAGCACGGTGCGCTCGCCGTCGCCTCGGTCGATCCGATCCCGCTCTCCGTCCTGCGCCCGCCTGGCGAGCTGGGCTATGACATCGCGCTCGGCGAGGGCCAGCCGCTCGGCGGCCGGCTCGACTTCGGCGGCCCCTCGTTCGGCTTCTTCGCCGCCGCCGAGGCCCACCTGCGGCGGATGCCGGGCCGGATCGCCGGGGAGACCCGCGACGTCGACGGGCGCCGAGGCTTCGTGCTTGCGCTTCAGACGCGCGAGCAGCACATCCGCCGTGAGAAGGCTACCCACAACATCTGCACCGCCCAGGCCCTCAACGCGCTCGGCGGGATCGTCTACCTGAGCTGGCTCGGCAAGCGTGGCTTCGTCGAGCTCGGCGAGCTGCTGGTCCGCCGCACCGCCTATGCCCGCGAGCGCCTGGCGGCGATCGACGGGGTGGAGTTGCTCCACGAGGCGCCGGTCGTACGCGAGTTCGCCCTGCGGGTCGACGCCCGCATCGCCGACGTGCTCGATCGCCTCGCCGATCAGGGAATCGCCGCCGGCTACCCGCTCGGCCGCGAGTACCCCGAGCACGAGGATGGCCTGCTGGTCGCGATCACCGAGCGCCGCTCGCGGGCCGACATCGATCGGCTCGCCGACGCCCTGGAGTCGGCGATGGAGACCGTGCAGCGGGCCGGCGAGCTACAGGGGGCGAGCCGATGAGCGACGAGCCGACGAGCGTCACCGAGTCCGTGCGCCCGCCGGCCACCGCCGAGATTCCCACCCCGCAGCAGCGCGAGCGGGCGACGACGATCTTCGAGCGCTCGGTCGAGGACCGACGCGCCGCGACGCTGCCGCCCGCGGGCGTCGCCGAGGCCGAGCTCTCCGAGCTGATCCCGAAGCGGTTCCTGCGGGCGAGGCCAGCCGAGCTGCCCGAGGTCTCAGAGCCGGAGATAGTCCGCCACTACAACCGGATCTCGCGCCGCAACTTCGACCTCGACACGGGCCCCTACCCGCTCGGCTCGTGCACGATGAAGCACAACCCGCGGCTCAACGAGCGCGTCGCGGCGCTTCCCGGCCACGCCCGCCTGCACCCGGCGCAGGATCCCAAGCGCGCCCAGGGCGCGCTCGAGCTCATGTGGCTGCTCGAGCGCCAGCTCGAGGAGATCTGCGGCCTGCCCCACGTCTCGCTCCAACCCTCGGCCGGCTCGCACGGGGAGCTCGCCGGCCTGCTCCTGACCCGCGCCTTCCACGCCGAGCGCGGCGAGCAACGCTCGAAGGTCCTGATTCCCGACACCGCGCACGGGACGAATCCCGCGACGGTGACGATGGCCGGCTTCGAGGTCGTCAAGCTGGCGACCGACGAGCGCGGCGGGGTCGAGATGGACGATCTGCGCTCGAAGGTCGACCCCGAGGTCGCCTGCCTGATGATCACCAACCCCAACACGCTCGGCCTCTTCGATCCCAACATCGCCGAGATCACCGGGCTGGTGCGCGAGGCCGGGGGGACGCTTTATTACGACGGCGCCAACCTGAACGCGATCATGGGCCACTCGCGCCCAGGCGACATGGGCTTCGACATCGTCCACGTCAACCTCCACAAGTCCTTCTCCCAGCCGCATGGCGGCGGCGGCCCCGGGGCGGGTCCGATCGCCGTCTCGGAGCGGATCGAGCCTTTCCTGCCGGTGCCGCGGGTGGTCCGCGCGGAGACCGGAAACGGCGCCGGTCCGCGCTACGACTTCGATTACGAGAAGCCGCTGTCGATCGGACGCCTGCGCGGGTTCGCCGGCAACTTCGGCGTCTTCGTTCGCTCCTACGCCTACATCGCAAGCCTCGGCGGCCCCGGGATCAAGGACGCCTCGGAGACCGCGGTTCTCAATGCCCGCTACCTCTTGGCCAAGCTCTCCGAGGGGCGGGCCGGTAAGTACCTGCCGGCGGCCTTCGACGAGCCGGCGATGCACGAGTTCGTGCTCTCCGGCGGGCCGGCCAAGAAGCAGCTCGGGGTGCGCACGCTCGACATCGCCAAGCGCCTGCTCGACTACGGCTTCCACCCGCCGACCGTCTACTTCCCGCTGCTCGTCGACGAGGCGCTGATGGTAGAGCCGACCGAGACCGAGACGCGCGAGTCGCTCGACGCGCTCGCCGGCGCGATCGACGCGATCCTCGAGGAGGCGGAGGCCGACCCCGAGACGCTTCGCAGGGCGCCGTACACGACGCCGGTCAGGCGGCTCGACGAGGCGGCGGCGAGCCGCAAGCCGACCGTGCGCCAGCCCAGCTCGAGCTGAGCCCTTGAGGCTGGGGCGTCAGCCCGTGCGCAGGCGGCCGGCATTGCGGCCGCCGTGGGTCGTGCTGGCTTTCGGGTTGCTCGTCGCCGTGCTGGCGCTCGGCTCGCCGGCAAGTGGCTCGGGCCGGCACGACTCGGGCGCGCCCAGTCCGGCCGGTCACGTGGATCGGCACGAGGCAGCCCGCCAACCACGGTTCGATGCCGAGGTCTTCAAGCTCGGAAGGCCCCAGAAGCGGCGGATGAGGGGCGTCTCATACCACCACGGGTGCCCCGTGCCGCTGCGCGATCTGCGGCTGCTGCGGCTCGATCACTGGGGCTTCGACGGAGACGTCCACCGAGGCCGGCTGGTCATCCACCGAACCAAGGCGCGGGCGATCCTCGATGTCATGCGCGAGGCTTTCAGAGCCCGATTTGCGATCCGCCGGATGGAGCTGATCGATCACTACGGCGGCGACGATCGCCGCTCGATGGACGCCGACAACACGTCGGCCTTCAACTGCCGCGAGGTCGCCGGCCGGCCGGGCGTGTGGTCGCAGCACGCCTACGGCCGCGCGATCGACGTCAACCCGATCGAGAACCCATTCGTGACGTCTTCGGGCTACGTCTCGCCGCCCGCCGGCCAGCCATACGCCGACCGCTCCCCGACCCGCAAGGGGATGGTCACTCGGCGGATCATCCGCTCGTTCGGCGATGCCGGCTGGGAGTGGGGCGGGCGCTGGTCTCCAACCAAGGACTACCAGCACTTCTCCTCGAACGGGCGCTAGCCCAGCAGCGGCACGGCGGGTCATACCGCTGGCCCCCGCTCGCGCCCGGCGCAGGGGCTACTTCGAGGCCTTCGCCTTCGAACGCGACGTTCCCGCGCTCTTCGAGCCGGACTTCGACTTCGAGCCCGCGGACTTCGGCTTCGAGGACCTCGAGGAGGATTTCTTGGCATTCGAACCAGAGCCCGAGCTCGACTTCGACTTGCTCGAGCCGCCGTTCCTCGAGGCGCTCGACTTCGAACCCGACCTCGATCCGGCGCCTGAGCGGGAGCTCCGCTTGCCGTCGCCGCCGAGGCTCTCGCCTCGGACGGCGGCCAGCGACTCCTCGAGCGCGGCCATCAGATCGGGGGCCTTGGTCGGCTTTGGCGCCTCTCCGGTGCCGGCCTCGACCAAAGACTTGCCCTCGGCCTTTCGCTCGATCATCGACATCAGCTCCTCGCGGTACTGGTCGCGGTAGCTGGTGGCGTCGAAGTCGGTGGTCAGCGACTCGATCAGCGCCTTGGCCATGTCGAGCTCGCGCTTCTTCGGCTCGTCGACGTCGTCGCCCAGGATCTCGGAGATCTCGGTGGGCGAGACGACCTCGTCGGCGAAGCGCATCGTCGCGAGCGTCAGGATCCCCTCCATCGGGCGCATCGCCGCGAGGTGCTCGCGGTTGCGAAGCACGAAGCGCGCGACGGCGACCTTGCGCGACTCGGTCATCGCCCTGACGAGCAGCGAGTAGGCCTTCTCGGCTCCTTTGTCGGGTCCCAGGTAGTAGGGCTGGGCGAAGAAGACCGGGTCGATGTCGTCGAGGTCGACGAAATCCTCGACCTCGATCGCGCGGGTCTTCTTCGGATCGATCTCCTCGAGCTCGTCGCGGGTCAGGACCACGTACTGGTCCGGCGCGATCTCATAGCCCTTGACGATCTCGTCGTAGGAGACCTCCTCGCCGTCGGCCTCGGCGACGCGCTTGTGGCGCACCCTCGAGCCGTCGGCCTCGCGCAGCTCGCGGAACGAGATCTGCTTGCGAGAGACCGCAGAGAAGAGCTTTACGGGCACGTTCAGCAGCCCGAAGGAGATCGTTCCTGACCAGATCGCGCGGGGCATGAGTCCCTAACTACCCTAGCCGCGCCCCTTAGTCCTGCCGAATCCGCCTCGCGACAGCGATCTTGCCGTTTGGCGGATGCCGCCCGAGGCTCATTCGGACACCCATCGGGCCTGCCTCGGCAGTCGAAGATCTTGCGGGCACGCCCACCCCGGGACCTCCCCGCCTCGCCTGCCCGTATCCCTGGCACTGGATTCGAGCGGGAGGTCGGCATGCGTCATCGGGTCAGCGCCCTCGTGGTAACGGCTGGAGCCTGCCTGATAGCCGCTGCGCTAGGACCGCAGCCAGCCGGCGCCGACGGGCTCCCGGTCTACGAGGTTGACACGAGCCGGCAGGGGATCGAGACCTCGAGCGCCACGGCTCGCTACGTGGCGCTGCCGGCGGGCGAGGGGACCTCCGTGGCCAGGATCGACGCCGACGGCGGCCGAGTCAGGCGATCGACCTTCCTCGAGGGCGACTTCACGGTTCCCGCGGTCGCCTACGACGGCACCACCAGCGGGCTCTCCCACGACGGCAAGGTGCTGGCGCTGATCGAGCCCCGCAAGAGCTTCCCGCGTCCCACGACTGGATTCGTGCTCCTCGACGCGGAGCGCATGCGCACGCTCGAGCAAGTGCGGCTCGACGGCGACTTCAGCTTCGACGCGATCTCACCGAACGGCGAGACGATCTACCTGATCGAGTACCTCGACCGGCGCGACCCGACGAATTACCGGGTCCGCGCCTACGACGTCGATCGCGGGAGCCTGGTGGCCGGGGCGATCGTCGACCCCCGGGAGCCTCCGGCGGAGATGGCCGGCCTGCCGGCGACTCGCGCCGTCAGCCCCGAGGGTCGCTGGGCCTACACGCTCTACCAGCGCGGTGGGGGAGATGAACCGTTCATCCACGCTCTCGACACACGCCGCGGCGAGGCCGTGTGCATCGATCTCGAGGGGTTCGCGAGCCGCGTAATGGGCTTCGAGCTCCTGGTCGCTCCCGGGGACGGGCAGCTGACCCTGAGCGACGGGCAGGCCGAGCC
>JACDBR010000283.1 GCA_013694825.1 Solirubrobacterales bacterium | reverse complement strand
GTCTGGGGGTGGAGATCGTCTCCACAGGCGGCACGGCGGCGGCGCTTCGCGGTGGCGGGGTCGAAGTCCGCGACGTCTCCGACCTGACCGGCTCGCCCGAGATCCTCGACGGCCGCGTCAAGACCCTTCATCCCCGCCTTCACGCGGGCCTCTTGGCGGTGCGCGACGACCCGGAGCACATGCGCACGCTCGCCGACGAGGGAATCGACCAGATCGACTTGGCCTGCATCAACCTCTACCCCTTCGAGCAGGCGATCGCCGGCCGCGACGTCGAGGAGGACCTGGCGGTGGAGAACATCGACGTCGGCGGCCCGACGATGATCCGGGCGGCGGCCAAGAACCATCGCCACGTCGCCGTCGTCGTGCGGCCCGAGAGCTACGACGCCGTGTTGGCCGAGCTCGAGGAGTCCGGCGGCGAGATCTCGCGCGCCACGCGCCACTGGCTCGCCAACGAGGCGTTCGCGCTCACGGCGCGCTACGACGCGGCGATCTCGAGCTGGTTCGGGAGCCGCTACGAGGACTTTCCGAGTCATTGGGTCTCCTCGCACGAGAAACTGCTCGATCTTTCCTACGGCGAGAACCCACATCAGCGCGCGGCGCTCTACGCCGATACCGGTGCGCGCTCGCACGTGCTCTCACGGGTCGCCAAGCTGCATGGCAGGGCGCTGTCGTTCAACAACGTGCTCGACCTCGACGCGGCGCGCCGCCTGCTGTCGGACTTCGACGAGCCCGCGGCGGTGATCGTCAAGCACAACAACCCCTGCGGCGTCGCGATCGCCGAGACGATCGGCGAGGCCTACGAGAAGGCGCTGGCATGCGATCCGCTGTCGGCCTACGGCGGCGTGATCGCGCTCAACCGGGCTGTCGACGTCGGGCTCGCCGAGGTCCTGAACCAGAACTTCGTCGAGCTGCTGATCGCGCCCGGGTTCGAGCCGGGCGCGCTCGACGTCCTGACCGCGAAGGAGGCGATCCGGATCCTCTCCGACGAGGAGCGCCGCGACCACCCGCCGCTCGAGCGCGACGTCAAGCGCGTGCATGGAGGCCTGCTGGTTCAGGACCCCGATGGCCTCGGCGACGAGCTCGCCGCGATGCGCGCGGTGACCCACAATGCGGGCACCGAGCAGCGGGCCGACATGGAGTTCGCGTGGAAGGTCTGCCGTCACGTGCGCTCCAACGCGATCGTGCTCGCCAAGGGTGGCGCGACGCTCGGGATCGGCGCCGGGCAGATGAGCAGGGTCGACTCGGTCAGGCTGGCGATAGACAAGGCCCGCGACGCGAGGGGCGCCGAAGCCGACGAGCTGCTCGCCGGCTCAAGCGTCGCCTCGGATGCCTTCTTTCCCTTCGCCGACGGCCCGCTGACGGCGATCGGCGCCGGGGCTCGGGCGATAGTCCAGCCGGGGGGATCGAAGCGCGACGGCGAGGTGATCGCCGCTTGTGACGAGGCCGGGGCAGCAATGCTGTTCACCGGCCGGCGCCACTTTCGCCACTAGCTCAGGTCCACCGGCCTAGTCTGGAGAGGGTTCGGGAAGCGCCGGTCGGCGGCTAGGCCAGGCGCCGCTCGTAGCTCGTCTCGAGCCTCGGCTTGCGGCCCTGCATCGCGTCGTCGGGCACCGTCTTCTCGAGCCTGGCTTCGAGCCGCTCGCCGTCGATGAACAGCGTCCCGACCTGGTTGTCGAAGTACGGGCCCTCGCACAGACGCCACGCAAACGGCGGGTCGGGCACGCCGGCACGGCGGGCCAGCCAGCGGAAGGAGCGGATGAACGGCTGCGAGCGCGTCGTCTTGATCAGCGCGCGCTCCTTGGCGTTCAGCGGGTTGCGAAAGGGCGAGCAGACGGCCTGGTGCACCGCGCTGCGAATGCCCGACCCTTTGCGAAAGCCGATCTGGTTTACGTAGGCGTGGTGGACGTCGCCGGCCAGGACGGTGATCGAGCGGGGCGGCATGCCGTACTTGCCCGATCCGACCTCTGCGATCAGCTCGCCGAGAGCCTCGAAGGAATGCCGAAACCCGGCCCAGTGATCGAAGTCGCCCGCACGCCGGATGGTCTCCGACCACCCCGCCACCCGCGAGCCCCAAGCGCCGTCGCAGAGCGCCTCGTTCCAGGTCTCGGCGTGGTGTATCCCGGTCGCGAGCAGCCACGGGCATGAGGTGCCGATAAGCAGGTGGTCGAAGTCGCCGCTGACCTTCTCGACGATCCAGCCCCACTCCTCCTCGTCGACCATAGAGCGCTTGCCGGGCTCTACGACGCGGCCGCCCCTCGAGTCGATCACGACCAGGCGGGTGCGCCCGAGGTCGCGCCAGATGCTCCAGTGGCGGCCGGCCTCGTTGCGACCGTCGTGATCGGCGAATCCGCGCAGGTACTCGGTCGCGTCGCCGGCCTCGGTGACCTTCTGCCACTGCTCGTTGCCGGCCAGCTCGTCCGGCGAGAGGTTCCCGATGTGCTGGTAGATCCAGTAGGAGCTGATCCCGCCGCGGATCCGCTCCTCCCACCAGTCGAGGTCCCGCATGTCCTCGCACCAGGACTGGGAGATGTTCCAGTCGTCGTGCATGTCGTGGTCGTCCCAGATCATCGAGCTGGCAACGGTTGAGAGGAGCCAGCGAATGACGGGGTCGCGCCAGGACTCGTAGTAGAGACGCGTGTACTCCTCGAAGTCGGCGACCTGCTCCCCGGGACCCTCCTCGGTGCTTCGCCTCGAGCGGATGAAGTCGAGCACCGCGGGCGAGACCTCGTCGGCGTAGACCTGGTCGCCGAGCAGCACGAGCAGGTCGGGCCAGCTCTCGTAGTCGCCGGCGAGCATGTGCAGGGCGCGGGCGTAGAGCGCGTCGTAGTCGCGCCCGCGCGGGTCCTCGTCCTTCGGGAGGTTGTAGGGCGGATCGTGCGGCGCGGCCACGCGGCAGGACCCGTAGAGGATCTGGAGCTGCGCCTCGGGGTCGACGGTGCGGATCACGGGCTCGGGAAACTCCGAGTCGGGCTCCGGCCAGGCTCGCTCGCCGTCGAGCGCGACCTCGTAGGGGTAGCGGCCCCCAGGCTCGAGCCCGGCGACGCAAACGAGCGCGTAGTGATGGCCGCAGACGCTGAACGTCTCGGCCGAGTGCTCGAGCACCTCGACCCGGCAGGGTGCGTCGGTCTCCACCCAGACCGTGGCTTCGTTCTCGCCGACGTATCGGAGCAGGGGACCGAGCACGAGTTCCGCCATCAGGCTCGCGACCCTACTCCGTTCGCGGATTCGGACTGCGACCGCGATGGCATGCGCGGGACGGGCTACCGCTGCCGGGTTGGGCGCCGCAATGGCGGCCCCGGGCATCGCCGCACGCTCCCTAACCTGATCCGGCCCCCGTAGCTCAGAGGCCTAGAGCGGCGGCCTTTTAAGCCGCGCGGCGCTGGTTCGAATCCAGCCGGGGGCATTGCATCACCCGCGGCGCCAACGGCGCTCGCCCTCGCGAAGCTCGAGCAGGTCGGAATCGAGCTTGGTCAGCTGGACCCAGAACTGGGAGCCATCCGACAGTGCCGTCTCGACCCGGGTCTCGAAGCCGAGGTGGACGATCCGCTCGATCAGCGCCTCCTCCGACCCGTCGTTTCGCCCGTGGCTGATCTCGACGTCGTGCGGGCGAACGAAGCGCACGCCGAGCCTGGCGACCGGACCGATGAAGTCATCACGAACTCCGTCGCCGGGTGCTCGTAGAGGTCGAGCGGCCTTGCGCTCGTGCTTTCGGATCTTGAGCCCGAAGGCGACGTTGTCGCCCACGGTCATGTGCTTGAAGGCGGCGTAGTGCTGGAAGCAGAAGCCGACGTCGCGCTGCTGAACGGGGAGCTTGTCGCGGGGGCTTCGTGCCAGGGGCGGCGGCCGGCAGACAGCCCTCATCTGCCGAGACCTGGTGGCGGCCGGCCGGGCGGCTGGAAGCCGCGGGTCGCCCTCGGGCGTCTAGCTCGAGGCAGCCATGCCCTGCGCCGGGGTTGACGCGACGGCGTGGGTGCGGACCGGGATCCGGCCCGAGCGCGCAGCGTCGTAGCCGGCCTCGACGGCCCTGCGCATCGCCCGCGCCATCCGAGCCGGATCGGCTGCTCCGGAGACGGCGCTCGCGAGCAGCACCCCGTCGCAGCCCAGCTCCATCGCGAGGGCGGCGTCTGATGCGGTCCCGATGCCGGCGTCGCAGATCACGGGGACGCCGGCGCCTTCGGCGATCAACCGCAGGTTGTAGGGGTTCGAGATCCCTGCGCCCGAACCGATCGGAGAACCCAGCGGCATGACCGCGGCGCAGCCGACCTGCTCCAGCCGGCCGGCCAGGATCGGGTCATCGTTCGAATAGGGAAGGACGGTGAAGCCGTCGTCGACCAGCGTCTCGGCCGCATCGAGCAGCTCGGCGCCGTCGGGCATCAGCGTGCGGTCGTCGCCGATCACCTCGAGCTTCACCCAGTCGGTCTCCAGCGCCTCGCGCGCCAACCGCGCCGTTCGCACGGCATCGCGGGCCGTGTAGCAGCCGGCGGTGTTCGGGAGCACGAAGAGGCCGAGCTCGGAGATCAGCTCGATCAGCGAGCCGCGGGCATCGGGGTCGACGCGCCGAAGCGCGACGGTGACGATCTCGGTTCCCGAGGAGATGAGCGCCGCGCGCATCGCCTCCAGCGAGCGAAAGCCGCCGCTGCCGACTATCAGGCGCGAGCCCCACTGCCGGCCTCCGAGCGCGAGGGCCTCGCCGTCGCGGCCGTGGGCCGACCGATCGGGCCCGTCGTCTGCATCAGCCACCCTGAACCGCCTGGACGACCTCGAGCGTCGCCCCGTCGGCGAGCGCGGTGTCGGGCCAGTCGGCCCGCCGCACGACCTCACCGTCGAGCGCTACGGCGACGCCCCGCTCGACCCTCACGCCGGCAAGTCTCATGGCGTCCTCGACGCTGGCGGGCGGATCGATCTCGACTCGCTCCCCGTTTAGCTCGATCCTCATGCGAGGGCTCCCTGACGCCGTGTCGCCCGGGCGAAGCGCCTGGGA
>JACDBR010000176.1 GCA_013694825.1 Solirubrobacterales bacterium | reverse complement strand
ACCGCGCGCTGCGCGATGCGGTCCGCTGGGGAAGGCTCGCGCGGAGCCCGGCCGACATGGCGGACCCGCCGGCGCAGAGCCGGTCCCGAGCGAGCGCATGGACGGCGGGCGAGCTTCGCCGCTTCCTCGCGCACGTCGAAGGTGATCGCCTCTTCGCTCTCTGGCGCTTGGCTGCGACTACCGGCCTGCGGCGTGGCGAGCTGGCCGGGCTCACCTGGCGCTCGCTCGACGGCGCCCGGTTGTCGGTCGATCAGCAAATCATCCCGACCCGCGGCGGGATTAGCTTCGGCCCGCCGAAGTCGGCGCGCAGCCGGCGCACGGTCGCGCTCGACCCGGAAACGCTGGACGCGCTTCACGAGCACCGCGCCGCGCAACTCGGCGAGCGCGCGTTCGCGGGCGACGCCTATTCAGAGCGCGATCTGATCTTCGCCGACGCGCTCGGCGCTCCGATCCACCCGCAGCGGCTCACCGCCTGGTTTGCCGGGCACCGCAAGGCGGCCGGGATTCCGACCGGCACCTTGCACACGCTCCGACACACGGCCGCGACGCTGGCGCTCACGGCCGGCGTGCCGGTGCACATCGTCGCCGCCCGGCTCGGAGACGACGCGAAAACGGTGCTCTCGACCTACGCGCACCTGCTGCCGCAGTCAGACGAGCTGGCGGCCGAACGGGTCGCGGCGGCGCTCGCCGGTTAGCACCTGGTTAGCAAATCGGCTGGAATCCCGCTTGTAGAGCGGAGCCCGCTAGAAGAGCTGGTTCTCGCCGGCGAAGATCTCCGAGACGGAGTCATCGGCGAAGATCCGGCGGATCGAGTCGGCGAGCGTCTGGGCGCTGGAGAGGACGACGATGTTCTCGGGCGCGCCTGGGCGCAGGGGGATGGTGTCGGAGACGACGATCCGCTCGATTCCCGAGACCTCGTAGGGCAGGCGCTCGTAAGCGGGGCCCGAGAAGACGCCGTGGGTGGCGCAGGCGATCACACGGGCGGCGCCCTCCTCCAGCGCGGTGCGGGCCGCGGCGCAGAGGGTGCCGGCGGTGTCGATCATGTCGTCGACCAGCACCGCCGTCTTGCCCTTGACGTCGCCGACCACGTAGCCGATCTCGGCGACCTGATGCGCGGGGCGCTCCTTCTCCATCACCGCCCAATGGCAGCCGATCTTGCGGGCGAAGTTTCGCGCGACCTTCACCCGACCGGCGTCGGGCGAGACGATCACCAGCTCCTCCTCGAAGGTCTGGTCGATGAAGTACTGGGTGAGCATCGGCATCGCGGTCATGTGGTCGACCGGCTTGCTGAAGAAGCCCTGGACCTGCCCTGAGTGGAGGTCCATGGTCAGCACCCGGTCGACGCCGACCGCCTCCAGGCACTGGGCGACCACGCGGGCGGAGATCGGCTCGCGCGGCGCGGACTTCTTGTCCTGGCGGCCGTAGCCGTACCAGGGCATGACGGCGATGATCCGGTGCGCGGAGGCGCCCTGCGCCGCGTCGATCATCAGCAGCAGCTCCATCAGGGCGTCGTTCGGGGTCATGTCGTGCGCTGTGTTCGCGCAGGTCGACTGGATCAGGAAGACGTCGGCGCCGCGGATCGACTCCTCGTAGCGGCAGTAGATCTCGCCATCGCTGAAAGTCCGATCGTGGACGGTTCCGAGATCGAGATCGAGGCGGGCGGCGATCCGAGCCGCGAGCTCCTGCGAGGCGCGGCCGCCGAAGACCATCAAGCGCTTCGTGTAGTCCTGCGGGATCGAGGAGAGCAGGGCCTGGTCCGTTCCCGTCCCGTCGCTGCCGCTCCAGCTCGTCATCCTGTGTCCTCGCCCCTGGACTCTGCCGCTGATTCTTCGGCCCGGCGTCGCCGCTGCTCGGAATAGCCGTCGATGTTCCGCTGCTGCCCGCCGCTGACGGCCAACGCCCCGTCGGGCACATCCTTTCGCACCACCGCGCCGGCGCCAGTGTAGGCGCGATCGCCGAGACTGACCGGCGCGACCAGGGAGGTGTGCACGGAGATCCGCGCGTCCTGACCGATCTTGGTTCGGTTCTTTACGTATCCGTCGTAATTGGCGGTGATGGTGCCGGCGCCGAGATTCGAGCCCGAGCCTACGTCGGCGTCACCGACGTAGGAGAGGTGCGGCACCTTGACGCCCTCGCCGATCTCCGAGTTCTTGATCTCGACGAAGGTGCCGACCTTGGAGCCGGCGGCCAGGCGGGCGCCCGGGCGCAGATAGGCGAACGGCCCGACGGCGACCTCATCGCCGACCTCGGCTCCGTCGAGGTAGGAGTGGCGGACGACGGCTCGTTCGCCGAGCGACGAGTCGATCAGCGTGGTGTGCGGGCCCACACGCGAGCCCGAACCAACTCGGGTCCTCCCGCGAAGCGAGCAGCCGGGCTCAAGCGTGACGTCGGGGGCGAGCTCGACGTCGGCGTCGATCCAGGTCGCCGCGGGGTCGACGACGGTGACGCCGGCCAGCATGTGGCGCTCGAGGATGCGGCGTCGAGCCTCGGCCGCGACGGCCGCGAGGTCGGTGCGGTCGTTGACGCCGAGGTTGACGGCCGGATCTGAGGCGATGTGCCCGGCGATCCGCAGGCCGCGGTCGCGGAGGATCGGCAGAACGTCGGGCAGCAGGTACTCGCCGGCGGGGTTGTCCGTGCGCAGCTGCTCGAGGGCTTCGAGCAGCGCCGGAGCGTCGAAGGCGAAGCTTCCGGTGTTGATCTCGCCCAGCTCCAGGACATCGGCGGGCACGCCCTCGGGGTGCTTGGTCTCGACCACGTGGGACACCTCGCCGGCTGCGTCGCGGACGACGCGGCCATAGCCGGCCGGGTCGTCTAGGAGGGCGGTGACCATGGTCGCCGCGGCGCCATGCTCGCGGTGGGCCTCGAGCAGTGCC
>JACDBR010000169.1 GCA_013694825.1 Solirubrobacterales bacterium | reverse complement strand
AGCTCGCGGCCCCCGACGGAGTGCGGATCTCGCCCGTTGCGCGCCGGATCGCCGCGGCCAGCGGCGTCGACGTCGGGTCGCTCAGCGGCACGGGGCCGGGAGGCCGGATCACCAAGTCCGACGTGATCGCCGCCTCCGATCCGAGCAGCAACGGCGCCGCGGCGACCTCGAAGCCACCCGCCGAGGACGAGACCAAGCCGCTCCGCGGCCCGGCGGCGATGCTCGCCGAGGCGATGGAGCAGAGCCGCGAGGTGCCGACCGCCACCTCGTTTCGAACGCTCGCCGTCGACGTGCTCGACGCGAAGCGAAAGGCGCTCAACGCGGCGCTCTCAGAGCGCGGCGCGAAGCTCTCCTTCACCCACCTGATCGCCTGGGCGATCGTCTGCGCGCTCGACGACGAGTGGCGGGCGATGGTCCGCACGTACTCCGAGCAGGACGGGAAGCCGTTCGTCACCGAGCCCGGCCAGGTCAACCTCGGGATCGCCGTCGACGTCGAGCGCCGCGGCCAGCGCACGCTGATGGTGCCGTGCATCCGCGACGCCTCCTCGCTCGACTTCGCCGGCTTTCACTCCCGCTACGAGGAGATGATCACCAAGACCCGCGAGAACGCGCTGACGGCCGACGACCTCCAGGGCACCAACGTCACGCTGACCAACCCGGGAGGGATCGGCACGGTGGCCTCGGTCCCGCGACTGCTCTCGGGCCAGGGCACGATCGTCGCCACCGGCTCGATCGCCTACCCGGTTGAGTGGTCGCACGCGCCGGCCGAGAAGATCAAGGCGCTCGGGGTCTCGAAGGTGATGACCATGACCTCGACCTACGACCACCGGATCATCCAGGGCGCCGAGTCGGGATCCTTCCTTCGCTCGGTCGACCTGCTGCTGTCGGGGGACGACGATTTCTACGAGCAGGTAGCCGAGGCCTTCGGGATCGACCCGAAGTCCGTCACCCACGCCCACCCGGCCTCGGCCTCAGCACCGGCGCTCGGCACCGGCTCGGCGTCCCAGAGCTCGAGAGTGATCTCGGCCGAGCCCGACTACAACCTGCTCCAGGGCGTGCAGGCGGCGACGTCGCTGCTCAAGGCCTACCGCACCCACGGCCACCTCGCCGCCCACCTCAACCCGCTCGGAGGCGAGCCCAAGGGCGATCCGGCACTCGTTCCCGAGAGCCTCGACCTGACGCCCGAGCTGATGGCGCGGATCCCGGCCTCGATCCTGCGGATCGGGGTCGAGGGCGAGACCCTGCTGGAGGTGCTGCCGCGGCTTCGCGAGGCCTACTGCGGGACGCTCGGCTACCAGATCGAGCACCTCTCCTCTCACCAGCAGCGGATGTGGCTGCGCGACATGATCGAAACCGGCGCCCACCGCACGCCGCTCGATTCCGATCACCGCCGCGAGCTGCTCTCGCGGCTGATCGAGGTATTCCAGTTCGAGCGCTTCCTGCAGAAGACCTACATCGGCCAGAAGACGTTCTCGATCGAGGGTCTGGACGTGACCGTGCCGATGATCGACTCGATCGTCACGATCGCCCGCCGCGCCGGAGCTGAGGAGGTCGTGCTCGGCATGGCCCATCGCGGCCGGCTCGCCGTCCTCGCCCACAACCTCGGGCGCTCAGTCGAGTCGATCCTGGCCGAGTTCGAGGGCGCCAAGGCGCTCGAGCGGGTCAAGGCCGTGGCCCACATCCCGCACGGCGGCACCGGCGACGTCAAGTACCACCACGGCGCCGAGGGGATCTTCTCGACCCGCGACGGTGAAGACGTAAAGGTGCGCCTGTACCCCAACCCGAGCCACCTCGAGTTCGTCGACCCGGCGGCGACTGGCGGCGCCCGCGCCGCCCAGACCGAGCACTCGGGGCCGAAGCTCTACCACAACCCAAAGGTGGCGGTGCCGCTGCTGCTCCACGGCGACGCGGCCTTCCCCGGGCAGGGCGTCGTCGCCGAGACGCTCAACCTGCAGTCGCTGAGCGGCTACTCGACGGGCGGCACGATCCACATCATCATGGACAATCAGGTGGGCTTCACGACCGAGCCCTCGGAGAGCCGATCGACCCCCTACGCGAGCGACCTCGCCAAGGGCTTCAACGTCCCGATCATCCACGTCAACGCCGACGACATCGAGGCCTGCGTCTCGGCCGTGCGCCTGGCGATGGCCTACCGCGAGCGCTGGGCCCGCGACGTCGTGATCGACCTGATCGGCTACCGTCGCTACGGCCACAACGAGACCGACGAGCCCGCCTACACGCAGCCGCTCGAGGCGGCCAAGATCAAGGCCCACCCGCCGGTTTCCGAGCTTTACGCCGAGCGCCTGGTCAAGGAGGGCGTCGTGACGCCCGACGACGTCGACCAGACGGCCGCCGAGCGCACCTCCGGCCTGCGCGAAACGCTCGATGAGCTGCGGCGAAAGATGGAGTCGGGCGACTACGAGGACCCGAGCGCGACCGGAATCCAGACCGGCGAGCTCGACCGCCGTGCGTCCCCCGAGGTCGAGACCGCCGTCTCGGAGAAGCGCGTGCGGTCGCTGAACAAGGAGCTGATCCGCGTTCCGGACGCGTTCACGATCCACCGCAAGCTGCGAAAGCCGCTCGAGCGCAGGATCGAGGTCCTCGACGAGGGGCCGGTCGAGTACGGCCACGCCGAGTCGCTGGCCTTCGCCTCGCTGCTGACCGAGGGCACGCACGTGCGCCTGACCGGCCAGGACACCGAGCGCGGCACCTTCTCACACCGCCACCTGACACTCCATGACGAAAAGACCGGGCTCAAGTTCAGGCCGATCCAGAACCTCTCGGGTGCGCTGGCTCCGTTCGAGCTCCACAACAGCCCGCTCTCGGAGGCGGCGTGCCTCGGCTTCGAGTACGGCTACTCGGCCGCCTCGCCGGAGAGCCTGGTCATCTGGGAGGCCCAGTTCGGCGACTTCATCAACGGCGCCCAGGTGATCGTCGACCAGTTCATCGCCTCGGGGGAGGCGAAGTGGGGGCAGACGACGCGCCTGACGCTGCTGCTGCCTCACGGCTATGAGGGTGCCGGCCCCGAGCACTCGAGCGCGCGCATGGAGCGCTTCCTCTCGCTCGCCGCCGAGAAGAACCTGCGGCTGGCCAACCCAACCACCGCGGCCCAGTACTTCCACCTGCTGCGCCGTCAGGCGCGGATCGCCGAGGCGCGGCCGCTGATCGTCTTCACCCCGAAGGGCCTGCTGCGGCTGAAAGCGGCCGCCTCGCAGCTCTCCGAGCTCACCGCGGGCGGCTTCGAGTTCGTGCTCGACGACCCGAAGGCAAGCGAGCGGCGCGATCAAATCGAGCGGCTGGTGATCTGCCAGGGCAAGGTCTACTACGACCTCGACGGTCACGAGCAGCGCGAGCAGATGAGCAACGTCGCGATCGCCAGGGTCGAGATGCTCTACCCCTTCCCGAAGGACCAGATCGCCGAGCTGATCGGCCGCTATCCGAACCTGCGAGCGGTGGTCTGGGCCCAGGAGGAGCCGCAGAACATGGGCGCCTGGAAGGTGATGGCCCGCCGCGTTCCCGGGATCCTGCCGGAGGGGATCGAGCTGCGCTACGTCGGCCGGCCCCAGCGTGCGAGCCCCAGCGAGGGCTACCCGGTCGCCCACCGCCTCGAGCAGGAGCGGATTGTGCTGACGGCGCTTCGCGGCTAGGGACCGGCGTTCTCACCTTGCGGCCGACCCGCCACCCTTCGCTATAGATCGATCGGTGAGCGCTCACGAGGACCCACCGGGCCGACCGCCCGGCGGCGCCAGGCGGCGCGCCCACGACATGCTGCGCGAGGCCGAGCCGGGAGCGCTCTATCCGTGGGTCCGGCGCGCCTCCTATATCGAGCTCGGCCTGTTCGTCGCCCTGCTGTTCTTCTGGCTCACCCCCGGATTCCCCCGCGAGACCTTCATCTTCGGCCTCGGTCACGGGATCGGCTACCTGCTGCTGCTGGCGCTGATCTGGGTCGCCTTCATCCGTCATCAGGTGCCGCTCTGGCTGCTCGCCGCGACGGCCACCCCGCTCGGCCCGGTAGGCAGCGTCGTCGGGATCGAGCTCTGGGATCGCAGCCGCGCTCGACGTGGCTCGCCGTGACGGGTCGCTACCGCTCCAGGTAGAGCAGCGCGTTGCGGTCCTCGGCCTCGCCGGCGAAGCCGCGCGGGCGGCCTCCTTGGGCGTCGAGGTAGGCGAGCTCGCGCGAGACGGCGGCAAGGCCGGCCGAGGAGTGGTCGATCATCCAGGTCTCGAGGGCGATCCCGTCGGCGGTCTCGACCAGGCGGAAGGCCCGTGCCTGCTGCGGGTAGTCGGCAAGCGAAGGTGTCTGGACGAGCCAGTAGCCGCCAGCCGGCGACTGGCGGGGCTCGATCGAGCTCTCGTGCGCGTGGCCGGAGATCGCGGCGACCACCCGTGGCTCGCGGTCGAGCACGGCGAGCGCGCGCTCGC
>JACDBR010000232.1 GCA_013694825.1 Solirubrobacterales bacterium | reverse complement strand
GGTCGGGGTCGTCGGGACGGTCGGGGTGGTCGGGCCGCCACCGCCACCGCCGGGCAGGTCGGGGAGCTCGGAGCCATCCGGAACCTGGACATCGACAGGGCCGCTGCCCGTGCCGAGCGCGCCGCCGCCGGCCTGCACCGTGCCAACGATGAGCGCCATGACGAGCATGGCAAACGCGACTGTGAGTGTAAGCCTCTTCTTCATCCCCTGAAAACCCTGACGGTCGCCGCTGCGTTCGCAACGGCTGCCCTGACCTCGCCGGCATCCCAGCCGATCGACCGGCTGCAAGCTAGTGATTCATCCATGGCCCTGCAACGCGCTGGTGCGGGCTTAACCGTACCCAAACGAAGGCATGCCATGCGGCGGTTGCTGAGTCGGCTCATCGAGTCAGTCAATCGGCAGCTCGAGCGCCGAGCTTGATTTCCGGAGGGCGATCGTCTCCCGGGCTCCGCTCAGGCCGCCTTGCAGGCCCTTTTCGGGTCCCTCGGGCGCCCGCCGGCAGCACCGATTCGGCAGCCTGGGAGCGGGGTACGCTGGGGCGGCAAGACGATCGTCAGGAAGGCTTGGCAGATGACCGACTCAGACGAGCAGGCAGGCTTCAGGGCGCGTGGCGAGGAGGCGCTGGGCGAGCTCGCTCAGGCGCTGCTCGAGAACCCCGTCTTCAACGGCGCGCTCGGCAAGGCGCTGGGGGCCGGGGAGCGAGCCGCGGGCGCGCAGCGCGGCGCCATGTCAGCCCTCAACTTCGCCTCGAGCTCCGATGTCGAAAGGCTCGAGCAGAGATTGAGGTCGCTGTCGATCAGACTCGAGGCGCTCGAGGACCGCCTCGACGAGATATCAGGCGACCTCGGGGCGCTGCGGCGCCGCATGGAGGACTCGCCCGGGGTCTCGAGCGCTCAGGGCAGCCTTGCTGTCGCCGACGCGGAGGACTGAGACGACTCGAGCGCCACGAGCAGCGGGGCGGCCAGCTCGGCGGTCCGCCGGTCGGCTGCCTCCGGCTCCAGCGACGCCCGACCGTCGAAGACGGGCAGGAGCACGGCAGCGGCGCGGATCTGATGCAGGCGGCAGGCAGCGAGAAACGCGGCGGTGCTGAGATCGCTCGCCGTCGCCCCGAGCGGATCTTCGGGCTCGCCGGGCAGGTCGAGACTGGCGACGACGGCGGTCGGGTGGCCAAGGCTCGCCGAGAGCGCGACGGTGAGGTCGGGGTCTGCCTCTAATCGGCCCGAGAAGCCGAGTGCTCGGCTCGTCCCGTCGAGCCCGAGAGCCGCCTCGACCACGAACGCCTCTCCCAGGCCGGGCCCATCGGCCAGTGATCGGCAGGTTCCGAGCCGGATCGCGCGGCGCAGCCCGTGGCTGGCCAGCTCACCTAGGACGATCGCCGCGCTCGGCCCCCCGAGGCCCGTCGACTGAACCGTCAGCTCGGCACCCGAGGACGTGACCCCGTGATAGCCCCAGAGCCCGCGGGCCAGGTTGCTCATCAGCGGGCGTTCCAGAAGCGCGCTGGCGAGCTCCATGGCGCGCTTTGGATCGCCGGGGCAGATCGCGTCGGCGGCGATCGGTGCGGTCGGCTGGAGATGGGTGATCATGGCCGCTCGCAATAATCATGGCCGCTCGCAATAGTCTCCCGGTCTGCGATGGGAACCGGATCCGAGAGCCAGGGCCGCGAGCCCGCTGACGAGGCGGACGAGCACCGGGTCACCGACGCGCTGCGGGCGGCCGTCAGCGAGACGCTCGCCGCAACCGCCGGCTCCGCCTCCCAGACGCGCGACCGGGCCGCGGGCATGGTCGACGACCTCGTTCGCAGGGGGCGCGACGAGCTCGAGCGCGGGCGGCGTGAGGCTGCCGAGCTGGCCAAGCGCGGCGGCGAGGCCACCGGAGACTTGGCAAAGCGCGGTCAAGAGGCGGGCGAGCTCGCCCGGCGTGGCGGCGAGGGGATCGCCAAGCGCGGTCAGGAGGCGGGCGGGGGGCTCGTCCGGCGCGGCGGCGAGGCTCGCGAGGAGCTGGCACGCCGCTTCGAGGCCTTCGAGGCGCGCTTGGCCTCCGTCGAGGAGCTGCTCAAGCGCCCCGTCGAGACCCGGCGTGAGGCTGAGCCGGCGTCCGAGCGCACGAAGCCCCCGAAGAGCAGCCCGAAGCATTCCGACAGCAGCCCGAAGCCGAGTACCAGAGCCGTACCTAAGCCTAAACCTGAGGCTTAGATGAGGCGCGATCGTCCTCGTCGCGTCGCGGTGATCGGCGTTTCCAGCCTGTGGGGCTCCGAGATCGCCCGGCGGCTCGAGCGCGATCCCGAGATCGAGTACGTCGCCGGCTTCGACTCGGCGCCGGGCGAGCGACTCGAGCGGACCGAGTTCATCGAGGCCGACGTTCGCAGCGCCTTGCTGGCCCGCCTGTTGCCGGGAACCGGGGTCGACACCGTCGTTCACTGCGGGATCCTGCTCTACCCCGAGCCGGGCAAGCCGGCGCGGGCGCTGCACGAGATAAATGTGATCGGCACGCTGCAGCTGCTGGCGGCCTGTGAGCGGACGCCGACGCTGAGCCGGATCGTCATCCGCGGCTCGGCGGCGATCTACGGCTGCGAGGGGGCGAGCCCCGCCTTCTTCACCGAGGACCTGGCGCGTCGGCTGCCGCTTCGCACCCGCTTTCAGCGCGACGTCTCAGAGCTCGAGGAGTACTTCGAGAACTTCGCGGCCCGGCATCCTCACCTGAGCTGTTGCATGCTTCGCTACCAGCCGGAGCTCGGAGCAGATCTCGACGCGCCGCTCGTCCGCTATCTGACGCTGCCGGTGGTCCCGACCCAGCTCGGCTTCGACCCCAGGCTGCAGCTGATCCACGCCGATGATGCGCTCGATGCGCTCGAGGCGGCGGTCCGCTCGGACGTGCGAGGCCCCGTGAACGTCGCCGCCGACGGCGCGATCTCGCTCTCGCGCCTCCTGCGCCTGGCGCGGCGCCCGGCGATGGCGCTTCCGCATCCGTTGTTCGCCCCGGCGCTCAGCCGGCTCGGACGCCGGCTCGGAGCCGGAGGCCTTTACGGCGACGCGGTCAGGCTGCTGCGCTACGGCCGCGGCGTCGACAACACC
>JACDBR010000228.1 GCA_013694825.1 Solirubrobacterales bacterium | reverse complement strand
CGCGGCAGGGGGGCGCACGTCCCAGGAAGGAACGAATGGGTAGATACGTCGGGGCGATCGATCAGGGCACGACCAGCTCGCGGTTCATCCTCTTTGACCGCGACGGGCGAATCCTGGCGATCGATCAGCGCGAGCACGAGCAGATCACCCCGAGGGCGGGCTGGGTGGAGCACGACGCAGCCGAGATCTGGCGCCGCACCCGCGAGGTGATCGGCGGCGCCCTGGACTCCTGCGACGCCGAGGCCGACGACATCGAAGCCGTCGGGATCACCAACCAGCGCGAGACGACGGTCGTCTGGGAGCGCGAGAGCGGCGAGCCGATCCACAACGCGATCGTCTGGCAGGACACGAGGACGGCCGGGCTGATCCGCGAGCTTGCCGGCGACCACGGAGTCGACCGGTTGCGCGAGGCAGTCGGGCTGCCGCTCTCGACCTACTTCTCGGGGCCGAAGCTCGCCTGGATCCTCGATAACGTCGGCGGAGCCCGCGAGCGTGCCGAGGCCGGCGAGCTCGCCTTCGGGACGATGGACAGCTGGGTGCTGTGGAACCTGACGGGCGGCGGCGACGGCGGCACCCACGTCACCGACGTGACCAACGCCTCGCGGACGATGCTGATGGACCTCGAGACGCTCGACTGGCACGAGCCGAGCCTCGAGCTGATGGGCATCCCGCGCTCGCTGCTGCCCGAGATCCGCTCCTCCTCGGAGACCTACGCCGAGGCCACGGACACCGCCATCGCGGGCCGCCCCGTCGCCGGGATCCTCGGTGACCAGCAGGCGGCTTTGTTCGGCCAGGCCTGCTTTGCGAGGGGTGATGCCAAGAACACCTACGGGACCGGCTCCTTCCTGCTCGTCAACACGGGCGAGCAGATCGTCCGTACCGAGAAGCTCCTGACCACACTCGGCTACCAGCTCGGCGACGAGCCGGCCAGCTACGTGCTCGAGGGCTCTATCGCCGTCACGGGGGCGCTGGTCCAGTGGCTGCGCGACCGGCTCGGAATCATCTCCGAGGCGGCCGAGGTCGAGGAGCTGGCACGGTCGGTCGACGACAACGGCGGCGTCTACTTCGTGCCCGCCTTCTCGGGCCTGTTCGCCCCTCGCTGGCGCGACGACGCCCGCGGCGTGATCGTCGGGCTGACGGCCTACGCCAACCGCGGCCACATCGCCAGGGCGGCGCTCGAGGCGACGGCTTGGCAGACCAAGGAGGTGGTCGACGCCGCCAACGAAGTAGTCGATGCGCCGTTCGCCGAGCTGCGAGTCGACGGGGGAATGACCGCCAACGAGCTCCTGATGCAGTTCCAGGCCAACGTGCTGGGCGTGCCCGTGATCCGGCCCGCGGTGACCGAGACGACGGCGCTCGGCGCCGCCTACGCCGCCGGCCTCAGCACCGGCTTCTGGGCCGACCAAGACGAGCTTCGCGAACGCTGGGCCGAGGACAAGCGCTGGGAGCCGCGGATGGACGAGTCCGAGCGCGACGAGCAGTTCGGGCGCTGGCAGAAGGCGGTCGAGCGCTCGCTTGACTTGGCGGACTAGGAAGCTCGCGGGGCGAGCCGTCGACGCGGGCTACTCGGCGGCATGGAGGCCCCGCGAGGAGCCCTCGTCGAGTCCGGAGTCCGGCAGCTCCACACCGCGCGGCAGCTCGAGATGCAGGTGGCGGGAGACGTCGACGGCGGCGCGCCCCTCGGCGAGACGGCAGTCGAGGACGTGGCCGCCGCGGGCGCGTTCGTCGTCGACGTAGTGCAGGTGAAAGCCGCTGATCTCGACGCCTTCCGCCCAATCGGGAAAGCGGAAGCCGACGAGCGTTCCCTCGGTCGGACCGAGCTCGAAGACCCGCTGCTCGGCAGCCACCTCGACGAGCGGCCTGTACGGCGGTTTCTGCCGCGGCACTGATCGTGCCCGCAACTCCTCGAAGCGGCCGTCGACACGCACCGCGCACGCGGCCGAGCCGGCCGGAATCAGCTCATCGAGCGCAGCAAGCAGCGCCGCGTGGTCGAGCGGGCCGACGAGCTCGGCGAGGGCGGTCGGCTCGAAGCTCACGACGACGGCGAACGGCGTCAGCGCGTCCGGCTCGACCGGAGCGATGAGGCCGTCGATGTCGGCTCGCATGAACTCGCCGCCGAGGGCGATCATCTCGCCGTCGAGCCCGTTCAGCGTTCCCAGGCCGAGGTCGCCGTGGCGCATCAATTCGGCAAAGCTCAGGTCGCCCTCGTAGGCACCGTCGAGCAGGGCGGCGATCGTCGAGGTCTGAAAGATCTCATCGGGCGGCTCGCCGCTGCGCAGGAGCTCACGATGCTCAGCGTGCATGTGCAGGCGGCTGATCAGCCGTTCGTCGAGCATTGCCGACGAGTTCTACCCACCCGCCGGGCGGGAGGCGAGCCCGATCGCAGTTCCTAGCCGAGGCCGTCGGGTACCCCATCCGGTGAGGCGAGCCCCCACGGAAGGAAACCGGATGACACTCACCCTCGGTCAGGGACCACTCTCGGCAGACCCGCCACAGGAGACGAACTACGAGCTCGCGGGTCCCGCCCACAAGCTCTTGATGCACCCGTTCCCGCGCCGGGTCCGTGCCGTCTTCGCCGGCGCCACCGTGCTCGACAGCCGCAAGGCGATGCTGCTCCAGGAGACCGCGATCCTGCCCCAGCTCTACGTTCCCGAGAGCGACCTCGACTCGACGTTGCTCGAGCCAAGCGACCACTCCACGTACTGCCCGTTCAAGGGCGATGCCAGCTACCGCTCGATGCGGGTTCGGGATCGGGCCGCCGAGAACGCGGTCTGGGCCTATCCGCAGCCGCTCGAGGCATCGGCCTGGCTCGAGGGCTACGCCGGCGTCTACTGGGATCGCATGGACGCCTGGTACGACGAGGACGAGGAGATCGCTGGGCATCCGCGCGACCCCTACCACCGCGTCGACGTCCGCCAGGCATCCCGCCACGTCCGGGTGCTCGCGGGCGGCGAGGCGATCGCCGAGACCCGGCGCCCGCAGGTGCTTTCTGAGACCGGCCTGCCGAACCGCCTCTACATCCCGCCGATTGACGTCCGCGCGGAGCTGCTCTCTGGCTCGGCCAAGACGACCGTCTGCCCCTACAAAGGGACGGCCTCCTACTGGGCCGTCGAGCTCGACGGCAAGACGCTCGAGAACGTTGCCTTCTCCTATCCCGATCCGCTCAGCGACTGCCCCCAGATCGCCGGTCATCTGAGCTTCGACCACGAGGAGCTGAGCGTCGAGGTCGACGGCCGGGTGGAGTAGGCGGCGCGAGGCCGAGTGGCCGGGCGCGCCTCAGCGCCGTGGGCCGACGGCCCAGACTGCGAGCGCCGGCAACCCGAGGGCGAGCGCCAGGCCGGCCGTCTGTGCGATCGCATCGGCTGCGCCGAAGGGGGCCAGGTTCGTGATGTGGAAGACGAGGTGGGCGAGCGCCGCGACGGCCCATCCGGCGCACGCGGCCAGCACCAGCTCGCGGCTCAGGGTCAGCGCCCCCCAGGCGAAGACGACGGCGAAGCCGAGGTACAGGCCGCCTACGTCGGTCACGAGGTGCTCGTTGTAGGGCGGCAGCAGCGAGACCCACTCGGCGAAGAACGGGAAGCGCTCGTAGAAGCTCTCTGGGGCGAAGCTGGCCGGGATCCCGATCAAGGCCGCGGTGAGTGCGATCAGGCCGAGCGCGAGCCGCGCCGCGAATGGCGCCCGGGGTGCGCGCGTATCAGCGCTGGCGCTGCTCACCGGGCTGGCCCTCGCGCCGGAGAAGCCTCCTCCGAACCGCCCTTCGCCTGGCGCTCGCGAAGCCAGGCCTCGAATCCTGGTCCCCGCCCCTCGGCCATTCGGTCGGTCAAGGCG
>JACDBR010000227.1 GCA_013694825.1 Solirubrobacterales bacterium | reverse complement strand
AACCAGAACGCGAGCCATGTTCTCCTCCCGATCCGAACGATGTGTCGCGCGGGGATGGCTTTAGAGCTGCCTGACGTCGAGCACGCGGGCGCCGGTGACCCGCAGCAGGTCGGCCGGTGCGATCGGGAAGACGGCGTTGGGCGCGCCCGCCGCGGCCCAGACGACGTCATGCTGGAGTAGGTCGCGGTCGAGCAGGGTCTGGAGCGGCGCTGGATAGCCGATCGGAGCGACGCCGCCGATGGCGTAGCCGGTGGCAACGCGGACTCGATCGGCGTCCGCCCGACGGAGCGTCTTGCCGAGCTCGCGTCCGACCCTGCCTGTGTCGACGCGGTTCTCGCCCGAGGCGAGCACGATGATCGGCTCGTCGTCCGCGAGGAAGACGAGCGATTTGACGATCCGCGCGATGGTCGTCCCGATCGCCGCGGCGGCCTCCTCCGCGGTGCGGGTCACCTCGCCGAGTTCGACGATTCGCGGCTCGAGGCCGGCCGCGGTGAGAGCATCGTGGACGCGCTGCACGGACGGTTTCATGGACGGTCCTCCCGAGGGACGATGCTATACTCCACGGGAGCTAGCGCGCATCTCCGTGGCCATCATCCGATGGTCGCCCACGCGGCACTCGCACCGGAGTCCAGTATGGAGCCCGCTTACTTTGAGCGCGAGGTCGAAGCGCTGAGCACGGCTCTGGCTCGGCGTCGCTATCGCCACGACGCCGGACTCGAAGCGACGCTCGATCTCGTGAACGACTACGAGGGCTACGAGCGGCTGTGCTCGCCCGAAACCTTCGAACGACTCGACGATACGCCGATCGACCCCAAGCAGCTTCGTTCCCTACGCCGTTTCGTCGCCGAGCAGTTCCTCGAAAGTGGCGCTCGCGCGCTGACCGAGCGCGTCGCGAATTTCGAGACCGGCACTACCGTGCTCTGGAACGGCGCGCCGCTGCCGTATCGTGCCGCCCAGGTCGCCCAGTGGACCGAGCCCGAACAGGAGCGCCGGCACGAGCTGGCCGAGCTCGTGCTCGCCGAGACCGCCCGACTGACCAGGCCGCGGCTCGAGCGCCTGTCTGTCGTGGGCGGCCTGGTCGGCGAGCTCGGCTATCGCGACATGGTCAGCCTGTGGTCAGAGCTCCACGGCCTGGCCCTGCCGACGCTGAACGAGACCGCCGAGCAGATCCTTGCCGCGTCGTCCAGCCTGTACGACCAGACTCTGCGGGATTACCTGGTCCACCACCAGCTCGCCGGGGACGTCTGGGAGGTCGATCTGCAGTGGATCTTCCTCGGCGCGGAGCTCGAGCGCGATTACCCGTCGCAACGCACCGTGCCATCGCTCTATCGCACGTTTCGGGAGCTCGGCCTGGCGCTTGAGGATCAATCGAACCTGCGCCTGGACCGCGCCGCCCGCCCGCTCAAACGGCAGGCTCCGTTTTGTTCGCCGATCGCCGTGCCCGATGAGGTGATCGGGGTGCTCCTTCCGCTCGGCGGCCGGCGCGAGCTTGATTGGCTGTTGGAGGTCGTCGGCCTGGCCGAGCCGTTCGTCCAGGTCGACGGGACCCAGCCGTTCGCCCATCGGCGCCTGGGCGACGTCGCGGTCGGACGTGGTTACGGCGAGCTGTTCCGCGCACTGGGGCGGGATCCGGGCTGGCTCCGCTCGCGTCTCGAGGTCGACGATCCACGGGACCACCTGCGGCTGGCCAGCTTCGAGGCACTCTACCGTCTGCGCCGGGCCGCCGCCATGTTCCGTTTCGAGCAGGAGCTTCACGCGAGCGAGGAGCCCGAGTCGCTCGGAGAGAGCTACGCCGAGCAGCTCGGCGGGGCGCTCAGCGTCCGCGTGGCGCCCGAGCAGTACCTGTCCGAGGTCGGCGAACAACCCATTGCTGCGCACGCGCTGCGCGGCGCCATGCTCGGGGCGCAGCTCAGCCTGTTCCTGAGGGGCGAGTACGACGACGAGTGGTCGCGCTCCAGTCGGGCCGGCGGCTTTCTGCTCGATCGATGGCGCGAGGGCCTGCGCTACACGGCCGACGAGTTCGCCCAGTTCTGCGGATTCGATGCGCTCGATCCCAGCCCGCTGCTGGCCGAGCTTCGGGAGCGGCTCGCCGTCTAGCGGACGAGTCCCGCTACTTGAAGCGGTACGTGATCCTGCCT
>JACDBR010000223.1 GCA_013694825.1 Solirubrobacterales bacterium | reverse complement strand
CGGTGAACGCGGCGAGGAGATCGTCGCCCGCACCTTTCAGGCCGGCGGAGGGAGCATCCTCGAGCGAAATGCCCGCGTCGCCGGCCTGCGCGGCGAGATAGATCTGGTCGTGCTGGAGGGCGAGAGCATCGTCTTCGTCGAGGTCAAGACACGGGCCGCGGCCTCATGGACGGGGCCCGACTCGCCGATCGCGGCGGTCGGCCCGCGCAAGCAGGCGAAGCTTCGCTCGCTGGCGGTCGCCTGGCTGGGCCAGCGGGCCGGCGTGGTTCCGCGGAATCGCGGACTGCGCTTCGACGTGGTGGGTCTGCGCCTCGACGCGAACGGCAGGCAGACCGAGTACGAGCACGTTCGCGCCGCCTTCTGAGTGCCGGGCAGGCACCGAGCCGCTCGAGCCAGCCGAGCTCGCCTACAGGCGCAGCTGGCTGTAGGCGATCGACGCGAACGAGCGGCGATGCAGCGGCGACGGTCCGCGCTCGATCACCGCCGCCCTGTGGCCCGGGGTCGAGTAGCCGACGTTGCCGGCGAAGTCGAATCCCGGGTAGGTCCCCTCGGCCCGGTGCATGCAGCGATCACGGGTCACCTTGGCGACCACCGAGGCGGCGGCGATCGCCGCGCTGCGCGCGTCGCCGTCGATCACCGCCTGGTGGGGAACCCGGCACGAGGGAACGGGGAAGCCGTCGCTGAGGCAGGTCGCGCCCGGCACGGCGACGCGCTCGAGCGCGCGCCCGAGTGCCGTCAGGTTGGTCACGTGCAGGCCACGGCCGTCGATCCCGCGCACGCAGCGCACGGTCACGGCGACCTTGGTCGCGGCGCGAATCACCGCGGGGTAGAGGGACTCGCGCTCCTGCTCGTTTCGCTGCTTGGAGTCGTCGAGCTCGCCGAGCGCGCGCCGGTCGCCGAGCGAGAGGCCTTCGAGGTCGAGCAGCACGGCGGCCGCGACCAAGGGTCCGGCGAGTGATCCGCGGCCCGCCTCGTCGGCGCCGGCGACGAAGCGGGTGCCGTGCGAGCGGTCGAAGCGGAACATCCGCGCCGCCTTGCGGCGACGAGCGCTCACGCGCCGCGACTCGCGACTAGAGGGTGCCGAGACGGTCGAGCGGCCAGTAGGTAAAGAAGGCCTGGCCGATGATCCAGTCTTCGGGGACGGGGCCCCAGAAGCGGCTGTCGAGGCTTGATCCACGGTTGTCGCCCATCATGAAGTAGTGCTCGGGTGGAATCGTGATCTCCTGCTCTAGATCGCACTCGCCACCCGGCACGGGACACGGCTTGATGTAAGGCTCGTCGTCCATCGGCTCGCCGTTGACGACGGGATGGCCATCCTCGATCCGAAGCCGGTCGCCGGGACCGGCGACGACCCGCTTGACGAAGTTGTCGTCGGAGGCCTCCTCGGTCGGCTGAGAGCACGGCTCGTCGACGGCCTTCGTCGGATCGCCGCATCGCTGTCCGCCGTTGTCGGCGCCGGCCGGCGGGTGGAAGACGACGACGTCACCGATGTCGGGCGAGCCGAAGCGGTAGACGAGGCGGTTGACGAGGATCTTCTGTCCCGGCTCGAGGGTGGGGACCATCGAAGGGGTCGGAATCTGGAAAGGCTTGACGACGAGCGCTTGGATGCCGAGCGCCAAGCCGACCGCGAGGGCGACGATCACGACGAGCTCGACGACCGCCGACGCGGCCCCCTTCTTGCGGCGCGGGGTCAGCTCGATCCGCCGGAGGAGGGTTCGCGCTCCTCACCGGCGTCGGCGGAGCCCTGATCCCCGCCATCGGCGTCGGGCGCGGCCTCCTCGGGCTCGGCCGGAGCCGTGTCGACGACCGGCGCCTCCTCCTGGGCGGCCCCCCCGGAGTCGACAGCCTCAGCCTCCTCCTGGGGAGCCAACACGGCGGCGCTGTCAATCCCCCAGCGCCGCTCGGCGACGCGGGCGCGCTTGCCGACCCGTCCCCGCAGGTAGTAGAGCTTGGCCCTGCGCACCGCTCCCCGCGCCATCACCTCGAGCCGCTCGATCTTCGGCGAGTGCACGGGAAAGGTTCGCTCGACGCCGACCCCGAAGGACTGCTTGCGGACGGTGAACGTCTCGCGCAGGCCGCTCCCCTGGCGGGCGATGACGATGCCCTCGAAGACCTGGGTTCGGCGGCGTGTGCCCTCGACGACCTGGAAGTGCACACGGACGCGGTCGCCGCCCTGGAAGCGCGGCAACTGCCGGAGCTGGCGCTGCTCGATTGACTCGATGATGGTGGTCATGGGTGAAGGCCGCGGGATGGCGAGGAGGCGGGCCTCGCCGCCCCGCCGGGGGCGCAGGATGTTAGCGAAGCCCCTGACGGCCTCCGGGCCGCTCGGGAGGGTCCTAATCGAGTCCCGCGGCGCGTTCGCGGCTGCGCTCGTGACGCCAGGCGGCGATCCGCGCGTGGTCGCCGGAGAGCAGCACGCTGGGCACGCTCCAGCCGTTGTAGACCTCCGGTCGGGTGTAGTGGGGGTACTCCGGCGCTCCGTCGAGCGCCTCGGAGAACGACTCCTCGATCGCGCTCTCGGCGTGGCCCAGGGCTCCCGGGAGCCTTCGCATCACCGCGTCGGCGATCACCATCGCGGCCAGCTCACCACCGGCCAGCACGTAGGGGCCGATCGAGATCGAGTCGGTCGCCAGATGCTCGCGGACGCGCTCGTCCATGCCTTCGTAGCGTCCACACAGGAGCGCCAACTCCGGCTCGGCGGCGAGCTCTCCCACCAGCGCGTCGTCGAGCCGACGACCCGACGCGGCGAGCACGGCTATGCGGCCGGGGCGTGCTGATCCGTAGGCGGCCTCGAGCGCGGCGCCGATCACGTCGACCCGCATCACCATGCCCGCTCCGCCACCGTAGGGAGCGTCGTCGACCCGGCCGCCGCGCAGCGGGGTCGAATCGCGCAGGTCGAACGTTCGCAGCTCGCTTCCGGACGCCAGCGCGTTTCGCACGTGGCGCTGCTCGCCGAACCACTCGAACCACGCCGGAAACAGCGTGAAGACATCAATCCTCAACGATCTCGACCATCACTCGCGAGCCCTCCGGCAGGTCCTTGCCCCTACGTGCGCTTGCCGCGGCCTTGACCACTGTGCGAATCGCGTTGGCGACGCGGCCGTCACGGCCGATCACGCGTCCGAGGTCCTCCTCGGCGACCCGGACCTCGATCACGAGGTCGGAGGACTGGCTGACCAGGTCCACCTTGACCCGATCGGGCTCGGCGACGAGCGCCTTGACGAGGAAGGAGACGAGCTCGACCAAGGGGCGAGCGCTCGCCTCAGGAGCCGTTTGCCTGGATGCCCTTGATGCGAAGCAGGCCGGCGACGGTCTCGGTCGGCTGGGCACCGTGTTCGAGCCAGTGGCGCGCCCGCTCGGTGTCGAGGACGATCACCGACGGCTCGGTCTGCGGGTTGTAGTGGCCGAGCGTCTCGATCGTGCGGCCATCGCGCGGCGACCGACGATCGGCGACAACGATGCGCCACACCGGGTTACGGCGCGAACCCACCCTCCTGAGTCTCATTCGAACGGCCATGAACGGGCGATGAGGCTAGCGCATACCGCGCAGCAGCTGCTGGGGGTCGGGCATCCGGCCCTTCGAGAGCGCCGCCATCATCTTGCGCATCTGGGCGAACTGCTTGACGAGCTGATTGACCGCTTGGATCGTCGTGCCTGAGCCCCGGGCGATCCGCTTGCGGCGCGAGCCCTTTATGACCTCCGGATGCGCACGCTCGTACGGCGTCATCGAGAGGATGATCGCCTCGAGGCGGTCGAGCTCTCGCTCATCCATGTTGGCCGAGCGGATCTCCTTCATCGCCTTGCCCATCCCGGGCATCATCCCGAGCACGCTCTGAAGCGGGCCCATCTTGCGCACCTGGCGCATCTGCGAGAGGAAGTCCTCGAGCGTGAACTCCTGGCGGCGTATCTTGCGCTCGAGCTCGGCGGCCTGGTCGGCGTCGGTGACCTCCTCGGCGCGCTCGATCAGCGAGAGCACGTCGCCCATCCCGAGTATGCGGCCCGCCATCCGCTCCGGGTGGAAGCGCTCGAGCTGGTCGATCTTCTCGCCGGTCGAGACGTACATCACCGGCTTGCCGGTGACCGCGCGGACCGACAGCGCCGCGCCGCCGCGAGCGTCGCCGTCGAGCTTGGTCAGCAGCACGCCGTCGAAGTCGACCCGCTCGGCGAAGCTCTCGGCGACGTTGACCGCGTCCTGACCGGTCATCGCGTCCAGCACCAGCAGGACTCCGTCTGGCCGAGTGCGGTCGCGGACTCGCACCAGCTCGTCCATCAGCTCGGAGTCGACGTGCAGGCGGCCCGCCGTATCTACGATCAGCACGTCCTTTCCGGCCGCGCGCGCCTGGCCGAGCGCCCACTCGGCGATCTCGGAGGGATCGGCCTGGGTGCCGCGGGAGTAGACGCTCGCGCCCGCCCGCTCGCCCATCGTGACCAGCTGCTCGACCGCCGCCGGGCGCTGGGTGTCGCAGGCCGCGAGCGCGACCGACTTGCCATCCGAGATGAAGTGCTTGGCGAGCTTGGCGCAGGCTGTCGTCTTGCCGGCGCCCTGCAGCCCCGCCATCAGGATCACGGTCGGCGGCCGCGGCGCCAGCTCGAGCTCGGCGCTCTCGCCGCCCATCAGCGCGGCGAGCTCCTCGTTGACGATCTTGACGACCTGCTGGCCGGGGTTGAGCGACTCGAGGATCGCCTGGTCGAGCGAGCGTTCCTTGAGCTGCTTGGTGAACGAGCGGACGACCTTGAAGTTGACGTCGGCCTCGAGCAGGGCGAGGCGTATCTCGCGCATCGCGCGCTCGATGTCCTCCTCGCTCAGCTTGCCCCGCGAGCGGACATCGGTCAGCGTCGCGCCGAGGCGGTCTGAGAGCTGATCAAACACCGCGGCCAGCTTAGAGCCCGACACGCGACGAGCCGCGGCATCCTTCACGGGCCGTCATCCGCTGAGCTCGGAGCCGGCGCGAAGCCGCCGGCCCTACTCGCCCAGTAGCGCGGTGGCGAACTCCTCAGCGTCGAAGGGACGTAGGTCATCGATCGCCTCGCCGACGCCGATCAGCTTGACCGGGATCCCTAGCTCATGGGAGATCGCCAGGGCGATCCCGCCGCGGGCCGTGCCGTCGAGCTTGGTCAGCACGACGCCGTCGACCTCGACCGCGGCGGCGAAGGCACGGGCCTGACGAAGCCCGTTCTGTCCGGTAGTCGCGTCGATGACGATCAGCGTCTCGTGCGGGGCCTCAGGCATCCGCTTCTGCGCCACTCGCCGGACCTTCGTCAGCTCCTCCATCAAGTTGCCGTGGGTGTGCAGGCGCCCGGCGGTGTCGGCGATCACGACGTCGATTCCGCGTGCCTGGGCGGCGCCGATCGCGTCGAAGACGACGGCCCCGGGGTCGCCCCCCGGCGAGCCGCGCACGATCTCGGCCCCGGCGCGCTCGGCCCAGGTC
>JACDBR010000177.1 GCA_013694825.1 Solirubrobacterales bacterium | reverse complement strand
GGCGGCCAGCGGTTGGTTCATCCACGTCTTCGTCGACCGCGAGAGCCGCCGACCGGCGGCAATCCCGCCCGGAGTGCGCGAGGCACTCGAGCGGCTGACTGGCTGAGCGCCCACGCCCGTTTGTGGGCGCCCCGCCAGCCGGAGGCAGAACCGCCGCCTACAAGTCGACTGAGTCGATCTGCCAGCCCTCGCCCTTGTCGATCAAGGTGTAGACGGCGGAGATCCCGCCCTCGATGGTGATCGCCACCGTGGCCTCCGAGCCATCGCCCTCGAACTCCGACGCGGTCACCGAGTCGGTCGAGTAGTCGCTTGTCTCGTACTGGGCGCGGAACAGGCGGCACGCGGCTTGCGGGTCGGCCTCGAACGTCTGGGCCTCGAGGAAGTCGTCGGTCATCAGCTCGCAGTCACCTTCGCTCAGCCAGTTCTCGACCGTCTCCTCGATCATGAGCTGGTCGGAGGCCTCGAGCGCGCCGCCGGACTCCGAGTCGCTGCCGGTGGCGCCAGTGGCCCCGGTCGGACCGCTGGCGCCGGTTGGACCGGTGGTGCTGGCGGGCGGGGCCGGCTCCTCCCCGCCGCAACCGGCCAGGAGCAGGATCAGAGCGGCCAGTAGGGCACGGATCGCGCGCATCGCGGGCGGCAGGCTAGAAGGCCAGGTCGTCGAGAGCCGGGTCCCTGGCTCGGCAAGCAGCGAGAGCCTCTGGCGGGCGAAGGGCTCTACGATGAGCCGTCGATGATCTTGTCGTCCGGCTGAGCCCTCGGCGCAGCCGCTGGAAGCGGTCGAGGGCGGCTGCTTGCACAAAGAGAGCACTCACGAGACAGGCGAGCAGATGACCCCGGTTAAGCCCCTCCACGATCCGGACTCATTTCAGGACTCCTGCGGAGTCGCCTGCATGGCGCGCTTGGACGGGCGCTCCGATCACGATGTCGTCGTCCGCGCGCTGGTCGCGCTCGATCGGCTGGAGCACCGCGGCGCCGCTGGGGCCGACGAGACCACCGGTGACGGCGCCGGGATCATGGTCGCGCTGCCGCACGAGCTGATCGGTGAGCGCGCCGGCGAGTTCGGGCTCAAGGCCGGCGAGCTGCCCGAGCCCGGGCGGGTCGCTATCGGGATGTGCTTCCTGCGCGGCGACGAGCAGGCGGTCACGCGGGCCCAGGGCCGGGTCGACGAGTTGATCGCCGCCGGTGGTCAGCGCTCGCTCGGCTGGCGTGAGGTGCCGGTCGTGCTCGACAAGGCGGGGAAGGTCGCCGGCGCGGCCATGCCGAGCATTCGCCAGGTCCTGATCGAGGCCGGGGCGGAGACCGAGGTGGGCGAGGACTTCGAGCGTCGCCTCTACGTGATCCGCCGCAGCGCCGAGCGTGAGCTCAGGGGCGAGCTCGCCTTCCCGAGCTTCTCCTCGCGGACCGTGGTCTACAAGGGGATGCTGACCGCGCCCCAGCTCCGCGACTTCTACCCCGACCTCACCGACCCCGCGCTCAAGACCAACTTCGCGATCGTCCACTCGCGCTTCTCGACCAACACCTCGCCGAGCTGGGAGCTGGCTCAGCCGCTGCGGCTGATCGCCCACAACGGCGAGATCAACACGGCGCGCGGCAACATGAACTGGATGCGTGCGCGCGAGGCCGAGCTGCGCTCGAGCACGCTCGGCGAGGACCTCGAGCGCTGCCTGCCGCTGATCCCCGACGGTACCTCCGACTCGGCCGCATTCGACCGGACGCTCGAGCTGCTGCGCGTCGACGGCCGCACCCTGGCCCACGCGAACATGATGATGATCCCCGTTGCCTACGAGGGCCGCCCCGACGTGCCCTCCGAGCTCGCGGCCTTCTACCGCTTCCACTCGGCCCTTCTCGAGCCGTGGGATGGGCCGGCGGCGATCGTCTCCTGCGACGGCGCGGTCCTCGTCGCGACGGTCGACCGCAATGGGCTGCGACCCGGGCGCTGGGTCGTCTCCCGCGACGGCTGGGTTGGCCTCTCCTCCGAGGCCGGGACATTCGACGTACCCGCCGAGAAGGTGGCCAGGACCGGCCGCCTGCTGCCGGGCCGGCTGTTCGCTGTCCAGCTCGACGACGGCGTGCTCTCGGTCGACGGCGAAGCCGAGCGACAGGTCGCGGCTCGCCAGCCCTACGGCGCGTGGCACGACCGCGCCACCGTCCGGCTCGACGATCTTCCTCTGCCGACGCTGGGCTCGGAACGGATCGACCCCCGCCAGCTTCGCATTCGCCAGCTCGCCTTCGGCTACACCCAAGAGGACCTGCGAGTGCTGATCGCTCCGCTGGCTCGCGACGGCAAGGAGCCGACGGGCTCGATGGGCAACGACGCCGCGCTGGCCGTCTTCTCCGAGCAGCGGCCGTCGCTGTTCGGCTACTTCAAGCAGCGCTTCGCCCAGGTGACGAACCCAGCGATCGACCCGGTGCGCGAAGAGCTGGTGATGAGCCTTTCGACGCGGATCGGCCGGCGCGGGAACCTGCTCGACGAGGGCGCCGAGCTCGCCCACCAGGTGCTCCTCGACCACCCGATCCTGACCGACCGCCAGCTGGGCACGCTGCGCCTCGCCGACGAGGACGGGCTGCTGGCGACGACGCTCGATGCCACCTGGCGCGTCGCCGAGGGGCCGGCCGGCATGCAGCGCGCGCTCGAGCGGCTGGGCGACGAGGCGGGCGACGCCCTCGAGTCCGGGTACTCGCAGCTCATCCTCAGCGACCGCGAGGTCGGTGCCGAGCGCGCGCCGATCCCTTCGCTGCTGGCGCTCGCGTCGCTGCACGAGGCGCTGGTCCGAGACGGAACCCGCCTGCAGGCCTCCCTGGTCGTCGAGTCGGGCGAGCCGCGCGAGATCCACCACATCGCCGCGCTGATCGGCTACGGCGCCGACGCCGTCAACCCCTACTTGATGCTGGAGTCGATCGGCCACCTCGCCGGGCGCGGGGCGCTCGACGGCGAGCTCGAGCCCCACGACGGGCGCGCGAAGGCGATCTCCGGGATCTGCAAGGGCCTTCTGAAGGTGCTCTCGAAGATGGGGATCTCGGCGATCTCCTCCTACCGAGGCGCCCAGATCTTCGAGGCCGTGGGGGTCGACCAGGACGTGATCGACGTCCACTTCACCGGCACCCCGTCACGGATCGGCGGCGTCGGCATCGAGGCACTGGCCCGTGAGGCGCTCGACCGCCACGCCCGTGCCTTCCCGGAGGCTCACCAGATGGCCCTGCCCCATCACGTCGAGTCGGGGCTGTTGGCCGCCGAGCACGAGCGGCTGCTTCCCCAGGGTGGCCTCTACCAGTGGCGCCGCGACGGCGAGCGCCACATGTGGGAGCCGGAGACCGTGGCCAGCCTGCAGCGCGCCGCGCGCTCGGTGAACGGTGACGGCGAGGAGTCCTACGCCGAGTTCTCGCGCCGCGTCAACGAGGAGAACTCCTCGCGCGCCCTGCTTCGGGGGCTGCTCACCCTGCGCGAGGCCGAGACCGCAGCCCAGCTGCAGGATGTCGAGCCCGCGACGGAGATCGTGAAGCGCTTCTCGACGGGCGCGATGAGTCTCGGCGCGCTCTCGCCGGAGGCGCACGAGACGCTCGCGGTGGCGATGAACCGGCTCGGCGCCAAGTCCAACAGCGGCGAGGGCGGCGAGGACAGGCGTCGTAACCAGGCCGATCCCAACGGCGACGAGCGCCGCTCGCGGATTCGCCAGGTCGCCTCGGGACGCTTCGGCGTCGACATCGATTACCTCGTCAACGCCGATCAGCTCCAGATCAAGATCGCCCAGGGCGCCAAGCCCGGCGAGGGCGGTCAGCTGCCCGGCCACAAGGTCGACGACTACATCGCCCAGCTTCGGGTCTCAACCCCCGGCGTAGAGCTGATCTCGCCGCCTCCCCACCACGACATCTACTCGATCGAGGATCTCAAGCAGCTGATCTACGACCTTCGAACGGCGAACCCGCGAGCCGGTGTCTCGGTCAAGCTGGCCGCCCAGGCCGGGGTCGGCACGGTGGCCTCGGGCGTCGTCAAGGCCGGCGCCGACCACATCGTGATCGCCGGCCACGACGGTGGCACCGGCGCCTCGCCACAGTCCTCGATCCAGTCGGCCGGTGTGCCCTGGGAGCTCGGCCTTGCCGAGACCCAGCAGGCGCTGCTGGGCGCCGAGCTGCGCGAGCGGGTGGTGATCCAGGCCGATGGCCAGATGCGGACCGGCCGCGACGTCGTGATCGCGGCGATCCTCGGCGCCGACGAGATCGGGCTCTCGACCGCCCCCCTGATCGCGACCGGCTGCATCATGATGCGCGTCTGCCACCTGAACACCTGCCCGGTCGGGATCGCGTCCCAGGATCCCGTGCTTCGAGCGCGCTTTGCGGGCCGCCCAGAGCAGGTCGTGCGCTACGTGATGTACGTGGCCGAGGAGGCGCGCGAGCTGATCGCCAGGCTGGGCGCACGCAGCTACGAGGAGATCGTCGGTCGCACCGAGCTGCTCGAGCCGCTGGCCGGGTTCGACCACTGGAAGGCCGGCCGGCTCGACCTGCGACCCCTGCTCGTGGTTCCAGAGCAGGGACGCGACTCGCCGCGTCGCTTCGTCAAGGCCGACCCCAAGCCGCCCCAGGGGGGCCACTTCGACCGCGGCATCCTCGACGAGGCACGCCCGGCGATCGACTCCGGCGAGCGGGTGCGGATAGAGCGCGACGTCGCCAACACCGACCTCACCGTGGGAGGCCTGATCTCGAGCGAGATCGCGCTTCGACATGGACCCGAGGGGCTCGCTCCGCAGACCCTCGAGCTCGTCCTGCGGGGCTCGGCGGGGCAGAGCTTCGGAGCCTGGCTGGCCCCCGGGGTGACGCTCGAGCTCGAGGGGGACGTCAACGACTACGCCGGCAAGAGCCTCTCCGGAGGCGTGATCTCCGTCCGGCCGCCGCGGCGAACGAGCTTCGAGGCAGCCTCGAACGTGATCGCCGGCAACGTCGCGCTCTACGGCGCGACCGCGGGCCGGGCGTTCTTCAGCGGTCTGGCGGGCGAGCGTTTCGGGGTTCGCAACTCTGGCGCCACGGCGGTGGTCGAGGGGATCGGCGATCACGGCTGCGAGTACATGACCGGCGGCCGGATCGTCGTGCTCGGCGAGACGGGCGCCAACTTCGCCGCCGGGATGAGTGGAGGCCTCGCCTTCGTGCTCGACGAGCACGGCGGCTTCGAGGCGCGCTGCAACCACGGCATGGTCGACCTCGAGCCGGTCGACGGCGAGGATGCCGAGGAGCTGCACTCACTACTCACCGAGCACCGTGCCCGCACGGGCTCGGAGCTCGCCGAGCGTCTGCTCGCCGACTGGGACGCGGCTCTCGAGCGGTTCGTGCGGGTGATCCCGCGGGGCTACCGCGAGGCGCTCGCCCGCCGCCGCGAGCAGGAGCTCGAGGTCGCCGCCTGATGCCCGATCCGAAGGGGTTCCTCGAGGTCGAGCGAGTCGCCTCCCCGGAGCGCCCCGCCGCCGAGCGGGTCAACGATTACGGCGAGATCTACCAGACCCTCCCCGACCGCGAGCTCGGTCGCCAAGCGTCGCGCTGCATGGACTGCGGCGTGCCGTTCTGCAACAACGCCTGCCCGCTGGGCAACCTGATCCCCGACTGGAACGATCTGGTGCGCGTCGACGACTGGCGCGCCGCCTCCGAGCAGCTCCACGCGACCAACAACTTCCCCGAGTTCACGGGCCTGATCTGCCCGGCGCCGTGCGAGTCGGCCTGCGTGCTCGACATCGACGACGACCCGGTGATGATCAAGCAGATCGAGCTCGGAATCGTCCAGCGAGCCTTCGAGGAGGGCTGGATCGTGCCCTCGACCCCGCAGCGGCGCACCGGACGACGTGTCGCCGTCATCGGCTCGGGCCCGGCGGGCCTCGCGGCCGCCGACGAGCTCAATCGCGTCGGCCACACGGTGACCGTCTACGAGCGCGACGAGTCGCCCGGCGGGCTGATGCGCTTCGGAGTTCCCGACGCAAAGCTCGAGAAGTGGATGATCGACCGCCGGATCGCGCTGCTCGAGGCCGAGGGGATCGAATTTGCCTGCGGCGTCGACGTGGGAGCA
>JACDBR010000166.1 GCA_013694825.1 Solirubrobacterales bacterium | reverse complement strand
AGGCCGGGCGCCGACGACCTGCACGTCCTCGTGCGCGCCGCGGTCGTGCAAGGGAAAGACGGCCGGCTCGGGAAGCTTGGCGCCGTGCGGGAGAAGCCGATCGCAGAGTTCAGGGATATCTCCGGAGATTCGGAGGTCGTGATTCGGCGTGGCGCGGCGGCGGCGGGAGGCGCCGCCGTGCTCTCCCTCAACCCGGGGGACGGGCACCATGCCGCCCCTCGTCTGCTGGCGCTGCTGGACCGCCACCCGGGCCTGCGCGCGCACGGCGAGTCGGTCGGCAGGCTCGCCGTCGCCGTCGCCAGGCGGCTCGGTTTCGGCGAGCGGGACCAGGGAGACCTGCTGTTGGCGGGACGCCTGCACGACGTCGGCAAGATCGTGATCGAGGACTCGATCCTCGCCAAGCCGGGTCCGCTCAGCTCGCGCGAGCTCGCCCGCGTGCGCCGCCACCCGCTGCTCGGCTCACGAATCCTGCGCGCCGCGGGCCTCGTCCAAATCGCATCCTGGGTGCTCTGCCACCACGAGCGCCCCGACGGGCGCGGCTACCCGATCGGCCTCCGGCTCGACGAGATCCCCGAGCAGTCGCGGATCCTCGCGGCCGCCGACGCCTGCGACGCGATGCTGACCAACCGCGTCTACAGCGAGGCGCTCGAGCTCGGCGAAACGATCGCCGAGCTGCGTCGCGGAGCCGGAAGCCAGTTCGACCCGCGAGTCGTCAGGGCGCTGCTGGCCGAGCTCGACGCAGGGCCGCTCAGCGGCGCAGCCCGCGAAGCAGCCGCTCGCTGACGCCCTCGAGGCTGCGCTTGCCGTAAGCGAAGCTGCGCCAGGGGAGAGAATGGCGAGCGACACCATCCCGAGCGCGGGCAGCCCGGATCGGTTGGCTCAGGCTCAGGGTCCCGAGGCGCCGGAGGCCGCGAGCTGGCCACAGGCGGCGTCGATGTCGCGCCCCCTGACGACCCGCACCGTCGCCCGCAGCCCGGCGTCGGCGAGCCGCAGGCGAAAGGACTCGATCGCGTTTCGCGACGAGCCCTCGTAGGCCGAGCCGGTCGGGTTGTAGGGGATGAGGTTGAGCTTGTAGATCGAGGGGTCGAGCAGCCGGGCCAGGTCACGTGCCTGCTCGCCGCCGTCGTTGACGCCGGCGAGCATCACGTACTCGACGAACACCATGCGCCCATGGCGCGCGTGGTGTCGCCGGCAGGCGGCGAGCACCTCGGTGATCGGGTAACGCTCGTTGACCGGCATGATCCGCGAGCGCAGCTCGTCGGTGGGAGCGTGAAGGGAGAGCGCCAGGCGAATCGGCGGCTCGCTCTCGGCCAAGCGCTCGATTCCCGGCACCCAGCCGACCGTCGAGATCGCGGTGTGGCGATTCGAGATCCCGAGGTCGGGCAGCCTCGTGGCTGCCTCGAGCACGGCGTCGAGATTCATCATCGGCTCGCCCATGCCCATGAAGACGCAGTGATCGAGCGGCTCGATCCGGCGCATGTGAAGCGCTTGGTCGAGGATCTCGTCGGCGCTCAGGTTGCGGCCAAAGCGCATCGAGCCGGTCGCGCAGAAGCTGCACGTGAGCGGGCATCCCGACTGCGAGGACAGGCAGATCGAGCGCCTGCCGTCGCCGTAGCGCATCAGGACCGCCTCGATCGGCCGACCGTCGAGGGTCGCAAACAACGCCTTGACGGTGCCGTCCGAGCTCTCGACCTCGTGCTCGAGCTCGAGCGTGGAGAAGGGAACTCGCTCCGCCAGCTGCTCGCGAAGCGGTTGCGGCAGGTTCGTCATCTCGCCGTAGCCGCTCGCTCCGCGCGCCGCCCATTCCCAGGCCTGCGAGGCGCGGTAGGCGGGTTCGTGGCGCTCGGCCAGCGTCTCCTCGAGTAGCCGCCGGTCCATCGTCGCGAGTCTAGGCGGGCGGCTCGTCCTCCAGCGCCGGCGCAGCGAGGGGTTCGGTGGCGCCGCGACGCAGGCCGCGCCGGGCCCGGCGCAGTGGGCTCATCGCCATCTCGACTCGTTCGAGGCGCAACTCGAGGCTCGCCAGGCCTTGGGGGAGCTGCTCCACCTCGTCGCGCATGACGCCGACGTTGCCCGCCATCGCACCGACATCGGACTCGAGCCGCTCGACGCGCTCGGCGATCACGGCCAGGCGCTCGGCAACCTCGGGCAGCACTCGGGTCGCCTGGGCCATTTCCGCGGTCGCCCCGGCGATCTGCTTGAGGTCGACGGCAACCTCGGCTACGAGCCGCGGCAGCGCGACCAGCAGCGTGCGGCCGGCGCTGCCGAGGCCCGAGAGAGCGCTCCCGCGCGCCACCTCGTCCGCGTCGCCGCGATCTTCGAACGGGCCCCCTCCGCCGTCCCAGCTCGGATCCCGTCGACCGTTCACTGGTCGACCTGGGCGACCGCGAAGACCTCGACCTCCCGCGGCACGCCCTTGGCTTTGAAGCGCCGCCTGCGCTTGGTCTCGATAGGCGCATCACCGAGCCGCTCCAGGGCCCAGCCGGAGATCAGCACCTCGCTGGGCTCTGCGCGCTCGGCGATTCGGGCTGCGATGTTGACGTCGCGCCCGAGGAAGTCGCCGCCGAGCCGTCGCGGGCGCCCGACGTGAAGCCCGGCGCGGATCCGCGGCTCATAGCCGGGCGCCGAGACCCGCTCGACCCGCTGCCGCGCGTCGATCAGCGCCGCGAGCGCGTCGACCGGCTCAGAGAACACGGCCATCATCCCGTCGCCGAGTCGCTTGACGACCTCGCCACCGACCTCGCGGACCGGCGGCTCGATCGCCTCGCCGACGTTACGCAGCAGGTCGAGCGCAGCGTCGTCGCCGGCCTCGAGCGCCCAGCTCGAGAAGCCGGCGAGATCGGTGAAGGCGATCGCCAGCTCACGATCGGGCTGCTCGACGTCGCCGCCGGTCAGCGAGCCCCAGACCTGAAGCGCCCCGAGGCCGGCCTCGCGGAGCAGGGTGGGGTGGCGCTCCGCGAGGATCGCGATCTGGCGGTCGAGCAGACGCTGGTTGTCGACCGAGAGCGAGATCGAGTCGCCGTAGCGGCTGTCACCCGGCAGCACCTCGCGCAGACGCTTCATCGCGGTCAGCACGGAGGGAGCGTTGTTGAGCCTCGAGGCCGTCGAGGAGACGCTGCCTGGCAGGTCGCGGAGGCCCTCCGCCCCGGTGTCCTGGCTGTCTTCGCTGCGGCTCATCTGCGGTCGATACCCGTCGTGCCCGGGGACGGTTACATCAAAACGTGCAAGGGTCACGCGCCGAGGCGGTGCCAGCGTCGCACATCGGACGGTCGCCGAGAGCCCGCCTCCGTGGCCGCACCTGCTACCGTCGCCACGTCTCGGCATTGGGTCGAGCAGAATCGTGTGAGCAGTTCGCAGGCGCCGATGGGCCCTCCGCGTACGAGCAGCACTCAGATACCCCATCGGAGGGCGTATGGCCTCATCAGGCACCGTGAAGTGGTTCAACGACGAGAAGGGCTTCGGGTTCATCACCCCCGACGACCCTGGCAAGGACCTTTTCGTCCACTACAGCCAAATCGAGGGTGGAACCCTCGCTGACGGCGCGAAGGTCGAGTTCGAGTCGCAGGACAGCGACCGCGGACCGCGCGCAATCAACGTCAAGAACATCTAGCTCTCGCGAAAGAGCTTTCGGCGCTGGGCGTCGATCGGCTGCGGCCGGTCGGCGCCCTTCGTCGTTCGGGCCTGGTTCGCCGTCGTGCGCCCGAGGTCCCCGTTTGATGACGCTCCGAGCCGGTGGCTATGCGCCCAGCGAGCCGATGGCCTCGTCGATCGGGGTGGTTCCCGAGACGAGGTCGAAGCGCACGCCGATCGTCGCCGGCGTTTCGAGCACCGCGATCAGCGAGGCAGCGACGTCGTCGCGCGGGATGCTCTCGCGGCCGAGCTCGGGCCCGGCGGCGACCGTCCCGCTGCCCGCTTCGTCGGTGAGCCTGCCGGGGCGAACGATCGTGAAATCCAGGCCGCTCGAGGCGAGCGCTTCGTCGGCCTCGGCCTTGGCCCGCATGTAGGGAAGCATCTCCTCGCCAGCGGACTCGGGGTCGGCGGCGCCCATCGCCGAGATCATCACCCAGCGCGAGACGCCTGCCTCACGTGCCGCCTCGATCAGCTTGATCGCGCCGCCGAGGTCGACCGTGCGCTTGCGCTCCGGACCGCTGCCGGCGCCGGCGCCGGCAGCGAAGACGAGCGCGTCGGCGCCCTCGATCAGCTCGGCGAGCTCCAATGCCTCGAGCGACTCGAGGTCGGCGATCAGGGCCTCGGCGCCCACCGCCTCGAGGTCGGGGGCGTGGTCGGGGTTGCGGACCATCCCTCTGGCCCGGTCACCGCGGGTCGACAGCCTGTCGAGCAGCCTGAGCGCGATCTTCCCGTGACCTCCGGCGACGACTACGTCCATGGACCGCATTCCACCAGGCTGATGGCAAGCACGCCTCGCGGCCGAGTCAGCGGCCGAGCTCGCGGCGCAAGCCGGCGGCGGCCTTGTCGCCCAGCTGGCGGAAGAAGAGGGCCAGCACGGGATCGACGAGTCGCAGTGGCCCGCGAAGCCGCAGGTCGGCGTCGTAGGTCATCTCCGTGCCCTCGCCGAGCGCCGTCACGGTGACGACGTCGACCGAGGTGAGCGCCGCCGTCTGCGCTTCGAGGACTATGCGCGAGGGGCGCGTTACCTGCTTGGTCTCGTAGACCAGCGCGGTCTCGCGGCCGAGCGTGCGCACCACCACCTCGAAGCGGCAGCCGAGCTCGCCGGGAGTGCCCGCCAGCACCGCAGCCCGCACGACGCTCGGGTCCCAGTCGCGCACGTTGGCGAAGTCGGCCATGTAGTCGAAGACCTCGTCGGGCGAGCGTGGCGAGGTGACGGCGCCTACGTAGCGCGCCATCAGCGAGCCGTCCGGCCGCCGCCGTTGGCGGCGCTCGTCTCGGAGGCGCCGATGCTCCAGCCGCTGAGCCGCTCACACTCCTGCCAGAGGCGTTCGCGATCCGCCTCGCTCTCCTTGGTCGAACGGGTGCGGTGGGTGGGACGCGGCCGCCGGTCCTGCCAGAAGAGGCCCGAGCTGCGCCCGGGTTGCTCATCGCCGGCAAGCCAAGCGATCGTGTCTGCCCCCTGCCTCGCGGAGCGCAGCAGCGGCTTCGTCACCCGGCGGAAGCCCGGCATCGATGCCTGCAGGCCGGGTGTGTCGGCCCAGCCGGGATGCATTGCGTGGGCGCTGATCCCGCTGCCTGCCAGGCGCTCCGCCCAGAGCTCGCTCAGGATCACCTCGCAGCGCTTGGAATGGGCGTAGAAGCGAGAGGGGTCGTAGTCGCGGCCCGCCAGCTGGAGATCCTCAGCGTTGAGGCCCTGCGTGTACATGCCACCTGAGCTCACGCTGATGATCCGCGACGGCACGCCCGATCTAAGTGAGCTCAGGATCAGCCCCGTCAGCAGGAATGGCCCGATCACGTTGGTCGCGAGTGTCAGCTCGATGCCCTGGGCGCTGCGCTCGCGCTTCGGCGGCATCGCGCCGGCGTTGTGGACGAGCGCCGCCAGCTCGCCGACCTCGGCGGTGAACGAGCGAGCGAGCTCGCCCACGGAGTCGAGGTCGGAGACGTCGCAGCGCCAGACCCGAAGCCCCCCGCCGGTGCGCTCGGAGATAGCCGCCCTCACGTCCTCTCCCTTCTCGAGGTTGCGAACCACCATGTGAACGCGGGCCCCTGCGCCGGCGAGCAGTTCGGCGGCGGCTTCGCCGAGACCGGAGCTCGCGCCCGTGACCAGGACGTCGCGACCCTCGAGGACGGAGGGTTGCGGCTCCCAGGAGCGGCGGCGAACCTCGTAGCCGATCCGCGAGAAGCCCGGCACGACGGTCCAATCCATCGCCCGGTCGATCGCGCCGGAGAGGTTCACCGCGACGAACCCTCCTCGACCGTCTCGCCGTCCTCGCGGGTCACTACCCGTCCTCGCCGGCCCGCCCGCGCGGCCCCCGGGTGCTCGGCGTCGACCTTGCGGCGGTCCTGCTCGTCCTGCTTGACGCCGCGCCCGAGCATCACCAAGACCCCCACGGCGACCACGGCGACGACGATGACTGCGATCAGGACGGAACTCATCCGGGCCTCCGCGGCGTCGGGGATTCGAGCGCTTTCACGGCTCGAGGAGGCCGCGTGGCATCAGTCTATGAGTAGTCGTCCCAGTCCCTCAGAATCGGCTTGACCCTGCGGCTCGGACTCCCGCCCTCGTACCAGCCGGGACCGTTCCAGATCTCGAAATGCAGGTGGCAGCCGGACGCATTGCCGGTTTCGCCGACCCGTCCTACCGTCTGACCCACCTTGACCCGGCGGCCCTTGGCGAACCTGGCCGACTGCTTCAGGTGCATGTAGACGTAGTCGCGCCGGGTGCCACGACCATCGATCACGGTGTAGTTGCCGGCCGAGGAGTGATAGCCGCGGTACTGCACCCTGCCGGCACGGGCGGCGATCAGCGGCGTGCCGCAGCGGGCGAAGATGTCGACGCCCTGGTGTCCGCGCCCGGCGCCGAAGCCGTCTCCGTAGCTGTGGCGCCCGCGAACCGGGAACTTGTGCTGGCGGAGGGTGAAGATCCGCCGCCCCTGGGCTCTGGAGCGCTCGGCGAACTCGCCGTCGACCTCGCGGATCCTGAACATGTACTTGTCCGAGTTGACCGGACCGCCCTCGCGCTTCGACCCACCCCAGCGGATCCGGTGCCCCTCGCGGGGCTCGACGTTCTCGCGGACCCAGGCTCGAACCGGCTCCTGGTTTCGTTTCTTGACGACCTGGATTCGCAGGTCGCGCCGGCTCGAGCCGGCGAACTCGTACCGGAACGTGACCTTGCGCTTGGCCGCGTAGTAGGCCTCGCTGGGGCCCGCCTTCTCGAGCGTCAGCCGTACGCGACCGTCTTGGCG
>JACDBR010000122.1 GCA_013694825.1 Solirubrobacterales bacterium | reverse complement strand
GGCTGGAGCTCGCCCTGACGCGGACGCTGCTCGGCCTCGGCCTCGAGATCGAAGAACCGGCCGCCCCTGTCGCCTTCCCCACCCTGCACGGAGTCGCCGACCCTAGATCATGGGTGGCGGGCCGCCGGAGGCCCTACCGGGCGCCGAAACGCCGCTTTCGTCGCTCGAACTCGCCCAGCGCGGCCTCGAAGGCTGCGCGGTCGAAGTCGGGCCAAAGCTCGGGCGAGAAGACGAACTCCGAGTAGGCGCATTGCCAGAGCAGGAAGTTGGAGATCCGAAGCTCGCCGCTCGTCCGGATCAGCAGCTCGGGATCGCGCATGTCGGGCGCGTAGAGGCCGCGGCGAAACTCCTCCTCCCCGCCCCCCGAATAGCGCTCGGCGGCGTCGAGGATCTCGGCCCGGCCGCCGTAGTTGAAGGCGATGAACAGCGTGATCCGTGAGTTCCCGCCGGTGCGCTCCTCGGCCCAGCTCATTCGCTCGCGGAGCTCGTCTCCGACGTCTTTGCGGCGGCCGACGAAGCGCATCCGGACACCCTCTGCGTCGAGCTCGGGCGTCTCGCGGTCGATCCGCTCGGCGAACATCGCCATCAGCCCTTCGACTTCCGCCCGGGGCCGTGACCAGTTCTCGGTCGAGAACGAGAACACCGTCAGCTGCTCGATCCCGAGCTCGACGGCATCGCGGAGGCGCGCCTTGACGACGTCGGCACCGGCCTGGTGACCCTCGATCGCGGCCAGCCCCCGCTGCTCGGCCCAGCGGCCGTTGCCGTCGGTGATGATCGCGACGTTGCGCGCCCGCGTCGCCTCGGTGGCGTCCATCAGGCGGCGATCAGACCTCGAGGATCTCGGCCTCCTTGGAGGCCAGCGCCGAGTCGATGTCGGCGATCGCGCCGTCGGTGCGCTTCTGGAGATCCTGCTCGGCACGGTGCTCGTCGTCGGCTCCGATCTCGCCGTCGCTCTTCAGCTCTCGCAGGTCGCCCATCACGTCGCGGCGGATGTTGCGGACCGAGACCTTGCCCGTCTCGGCGACGCCGTGGACCACCTTGACCATCTCGCGGCGGCGCTCCTCGTTCAGCTCCGGGATCCGCAGCCGCACGACGTTGCCGTCGTTGGAGGGCGTCAGGCCGAGGTCGGACTCCATGATCGCCTTCTCGATCGCGCCGATCGCGCTCTTGTCATAGGGGGTGACCGTGATCAGGCGGGCGTCGGTGGCGGCGGCGTTGGCAAGCTGGCGAAGCGGCGTCGAGGTGCCGTAGTAGTCGACGTTGACGCGGTCGAGCAGATGCGGGGAGGCGCGCCCCGTTCGCACGGTCGCGAGCTCGTTCCGGCACGCCTCGACCGACTTCGTCATCCGCTCACCGGCGTCGACCAGGATCTCGTCGCTCAGCTCGCTCATCGCTCCCTTCTTTGTCCGCCGGCCTCGGCCCTCACCACCGGGCTGCCGTTGGTCGAGACGATCGTGCCGACCCGCTCGCCGCGCACGATCCGGTCGATGTTGCCCTCGTCGGCCATGTTGAAGACGTGGATCGGCAGGTCGTTGTCCATGCAGAGCGAGAGCGCAGTCGAGTCCATCACCCGCAGCCCGCGCTCGATCGCCTCCCGATGGGTGATCTCGGCCAGGAAGCGGGCCTCAGGGACCTTGGTGGGGTCGGCGTCGTAGACGCCCTCGATCCCGTGCTTGGCCATCAAGATCGCATCGGCGTGGATCTCGAGGGCGCGTAGCGCGGCGGCCGTGTCGGTGGTGAAGAACGGGTTGCCGGTGCCGGCCGCGAAGATGATGACGCGGCCCTTCTCGAGGTGGCGGATCGCGCGGCGGCGAATGTAGGGCTCGGCGACCTCCATCACCTCGATCGCGGAGAGCACGCGGGTGTGCGCGCCCTTCTTCTCGAGCGCGTCCTGGAGCGTCAGCGCGTTCAGAAGCGTCGCCAGCATGCCCATGTAATCGGCGGTCGCCCTGTCCATCCCAGCAGCCGCGCCCTCGAGGCCGCGGTAGATGTTGCCCGCGCCGACGACCACGGCGACCTCGACGCCGGTGTCGCTGAGCGCGGCGACCTGAGTCGAGATCGCGTCGACGCGGCCGGCATCGGTGCCGTACTCGCGCGAGCCCATCAAGGCCTCCCCCGAGAGCTTCAGTAGCAGACGCTCGAACACCGGCTCGGACACGCGCGACACCCTACCCGCCCGCCGGCGACGCGGCGGGTGCCTCCGTGAAGCTAATCCTCGCCGATCCGAAACCGCGCGAAGCGCCCGACCCGCACGTTCTCGCCGGTCTTGGAGGCGAGCTCCGCGCGCAGCTGCTCGATCGTCTTGCCCTCGTAGCGGTCGGAGCGAACGTGCTCCTGCTCGAGCAGCGCGATCTCGCGCGCCCACTTGCCGAGCTGGCCCTCGACGATCCGCTCGATCACTTCGTCGGGCTTGCCGCTCTCGCGCGCCTTGGCCTCGAGCACGCCGCGCTCGGCGGCGCGCTCGTCCTCGGGAATCTCGTCGGCCGAGACGTAGCGCGGCGGCGCGGGCGAGCCGGCGATGTGGATCGCTACCTCGCGGGCGAACTCCTGGAAGTCCTCGTTTCGCGCGACGAAGTCGGTCTCACAGAGCACCTCGACAAGTACCCCGACCCTGCCGTTGGCGTGGATGTAGGAAGCGAGGAGGCCCTCGTCGGTGGAGCGGCCGCTGCGCTTGGCGGCGCTCGCCTGGCCTCGCACCCGTAGCACCTCGACGGCCTTGTCCATCTCGCCCCCGGCCTCCTCGAGGGCGGCCTTGCAGTCCATCATCGCCGCGCCGGTGCGCTCGCGAAGCGCCTTGACGTCCTTCGCGCTGACTGCCATCTAACGACCGTCCTGCTGCTCGCTTGACTCGGGCACAGCGGCGTCGGGCGGCGTCGCCTCTGGTGCCGGTGCCTCGGGCGCCGTCGGCGGCTCGCGGTCGGGCTCGGCGGCCGCC
>JACDBR010000112.1 GCA_013694825.1 Solirubrobacterales bacterium | reverse complement strand
CCTGCCCTCGGGCGAGGACAGCCCGACCACGGCGTCCGGCCTGCGCGAGGTCGACGCCACGCGTGCCAGCGACAGGCGCGTCGAGGGTCGCGGCAACAGTCGCGAGACGGCGATCTCCAACGCGATGGTGCGGCTGACCCATGAGCTCTACGGCAAGGGTGCCAAGAGGGCGAAGAGCTATCTGACCGATGACATGCTCTTCTGCGCGCTCGAGGAGCCGCTGACCGTGGTCGAGCGGACCCTGGTCGAGGGCGGGCTGAGCGGGATGGTCCGACAGATCAGGATCCGGTTCCAGGACCTGACCGAGGACCGGTTCACCGGTGAGGTGGCGCAGGCGACCGGGTGCACGGTCCTGAACTGCCACACGCAGATCGTCTTCGATCCCGACGTCCTCTTCCTGATCTTCGTGCTCGAGGCAGACGCGAAGGCGACGCGCGGTAGCGATGTGTTGAAGCCGGGGGTTTCGGGGTAGCGACCGGTTGGAACGGCCGAAACGCTCGCGGGGCGGCCGACCACCTGGATCACGAAGCGGGTAGACGTCGTCAGGCGCCGCGCAAGCTTCTTCAAGGCAACTCCTATAGGTGAGCTGCTCCCGTCGTGATCGGTCGCTCCACCTGGTGCGCTGGGGACTTCACTTCGGTTGGCGCCCGCCGAGGTGAACGAAGGGTCGAGAGATGACAGGTCAATCCCTAGAGACGAGCGGTGCCTCGAGCGAGTCGTCGCCTCAAGACGGCCGTGGCGCGACGCACATCGCCGACGCCGTGGTGATGAAGGTGGCCGGAATCGCGGCCCGGGAGGTCGCCGGCGTCAATCAGCTGGGCGGCGGAACGGAGCGGGCGCTGGGTGCCATGACGCAGCGGGTCGGAATCGGCGACGAGCGCACCCAGGGCGTCGCGGTGGAGGTCGGCGATACGCAGACGGCCGTCGACTTGACCGTGGTCGTTGATTACGGCGAGTCGATTCCGCGCGTCGCGGATGCGATCCGCGAAAACGTGATCAAGCGGATCGAGGGCATCACTGGCCTCACCGTCACCGAGGTCAACGTCTCGGTCAACGACCTCTACTTCCCGGGCGACGACCAGCCCGAGCCCTCGCGGGTCGAGTAGCGGCCTCGGTCGGGCAGCCAGCACGTGCCGCCAGGTCTGCAACAGGCCCCGTCGGAGCGAGCACGGCTCGCCCAAGTCGCCCTGGGTGCCGCGCTCGGCCATCCGAACGTAACCGGGGCGATCGGCGGCGGGTCGTTCGTGACCACCTACGGCGAAACGAGGCTCGAGGGGGTCTCGGCGACTGCGGTCGGCGGTGATCGCTTCAGCGTCGGCCTGCGGCTGCGCGTGACGATGACTCCGCTGCGGCCCCTGGCCGACGAGCTTCGTGACCGGATCGAACGGGCGGCCGCCGCGGCGGGTCGCGGGGCGCTCCTGGCAGGAATCGAGATCGAGTTCGCCGACCTTGTCGAGCCCGGCCGTCCCGATGCCGTCGGTGCCCGGGCGTGAGGCCAGCCTCGCTCCTGCTCGCCTCGCTCGGCCGCCTGCTGGCTCTGGTGATCGTGATCGTGCTCGCGCTGCTGGGCCTCGTCGCGGCGGTCTTCGCGATTCAGGGCGGTGACGACAGCCTGAGCTATTCGAACGCGGCGAGCCTGGCCGGCCTGCCGTCGCTTCGCGATTCGGTCGGCTCGTTCCTGAGCGATCTGGAATCGGGCGATGGGATCCTCGAGGGCCTCGCGATCGGGCTCGCGATGATCTTCGTGGGCCTGCTCCTGCTGTTCGTCGGCTTCGGCCGCCGCGCGCCTCGCGATTTCGAGCTCGCGAGCTCCGAGGACGGATCGCTGGGAGCCAGGAGGACCGCCTTGCTCGCGGCGGCAAGGGTCCGAGCCGAATCAGTGAGCGGCGTCACGAGGGCGAAGGTGAGTGGCCGGCCGCGGCGCCGTAGGGCCAAGCTCAAGGTAAAGGCCTCGAGGGTCCGTGGGACCGACGAGGCAGCCGTCGACTCTGGTCTCCGCGAGCGGCTGGCGCAGGTCAGCGACCCGTTCGGGCTGTCGGTCGACTCTCGCAGCGAGATCGCTCGGGAAGGCGACCGGGTCGAGTGATCCGGGGTCCCGGCATAGGCATCGAGCGCAAGGCGTCGTCCGGCGTCGGGCGCGTGGTCCTGATCCTGCTCGCGCTGCTGGCGCTCTGGTATGGCCTGATGACGATCCTGCTCGCCGTCGGCGTGGACCCCGGCACGGTCAATTTGATCAGCGGCTACCGGACCGCGTACGACTTTCTCGCCGGCCTGACGCCAGATGAGATCTCCGGGCTCGCGCGCGGCGTGGCGGCTGGAGCCGGCATCCTCGCCTTCCTCCTCTTCGGGGCCTTGGCCCTGCGGATGCTGCCCCGCCCATATCGGACGCGCGGCGACGTGGACGTCGATCTGCCCTCTGAGCGCGGTGCGACCCAGGTCGAACCGAAGGCCTTGGAGCGGATCGCCAAGATCGCCAGCTCCAACCACGGCTCGGTCAGCTCGGCGAGCGCCCGCTACTCGGCTGACGCCCTCGCCGTCGGAATCAAACTCGCGGCCGAGGCGGATCTCGCGGGCTCGCTCGAGGCCGCCCAGCAGCGGGTTCGCGGCGCCCTCGAGCAGCACGGCCTCGAGGTCGGCAGGATCGACGTCACCTTGACCGGCATCGATACAAAGTGCAGAAGGGAATTAGCGTGATAGCTCAACAGCACTTCGAGGCCCTGCTCGGCTTCCTGTTCGTCGCCGCGTGGATCGGCTTCGGCTTCGGCGATGCGGTCCTCTGCCTGCTCGGCGCGCTGGCCTTCTACGCGATCGGCTCGTTCCTGCGCGGGGAGCTCGACCTGGCCGAGGTCCAAGAGCGCTTGGGCGGCTCGGGCTCTGAGCGCTCCAGCGCCGGTACTAGAGGCTCGGGCGTCTCCTAGGGACGTGTCTCCTTACGTCACGGTCTCCGCGAGGGGCCTCGGTCAGGTGCCGACGTAGGTCGC
>JACDBR010000071.1 GCA_013694825.1 Solirubrobacterales bacterium | reverse complement strand
CGCGGCGAAACGGCGCCGGATCGGGCTTCGCCACGCCAACCTCGGCCGAGCTCACGATCCCGTCGAGCAGCCCGGCCAGCCCGGTGCGCGCCAGCACCTCGCCGAGGCCGAAGTCCCAGTTGGAGACGCAGACCAGCCGCAGCCCCAGCCGGCGGAGCTCTTCCAGCGCCGGCGCGGCGTCGTCGTAGGCGCGAAAGCGGATCGCCGCCATCAGCTGCTCGACGCCGACCTCGCGGCCGATTCCCGCGGAGACGAGCGCAGCACACCGGCGGCGCAGCTCGAGCAGCGAGGCCGCGTCGCGGGCCTCGACCGCGTGCGAGCGGTAGTAGCGCATCTCCTCGCCGATGGCCTCGCGAAGCCGCCGGTCGGCCCGCAGCCCGAGGATCGCCGCCATGTGCTCGGCCGGCGGCTCGAGCTCGACGAGCGTCCCGAGCGCGTCGAGGAGCAGGGCGTGCGGCGGCTCGGCGGCCGAGCTCTCGCCGCGCGGCTCGCGGTGGGCCTTCATCTCGTGGCCAAGCTTGTCAGGATCGGGCCCGATGACCTTCTGGGAGTCAAACGGGGAGTGGATCGCCGCGCTGATCACGCTCGTGGTGGCCATCGGCTTTGCCTTCGTGATCGATCGCCTGATCTTTGGCCGCGCCGGCCAGCTCGCCGTTCGCTACACGGACGTCGCCGTCTCGCGCGCGGCCGCGACCCGCCTCAGCGTCGTGCGCCGGCTCGTCTTCGTGGTCATCGTGCTGATCGGCGTCGCCCTCGCCCTGAGCCAGTTCGAGGACATCAACAGGCTGGCGACCGGGATCCTCGCCTCGACCGCCGTGATCGGGCTGGTCTTCGGGCTCGCCGCCCGCCAGGTTCTCGCCAACCCGCTGGCCGGGATCCTGCTCGCGATCACCCAGCCGATCCGAATCGGCGACACGATCACGATCGATGACCGGACCGGCCGGGTGGACGACCTCAAGCTCTCCTACACCTACATCGACACCGGCGACGGCCAGCTGATGATCCTGCCGAACGAGAAGGTAGTCACGAGCGTGGTCTTCAACCGCTCGACGGGCGATCGCAACGCGCCGCCGCTGGCCATCGTCTGGGTGCCGCTGGCCGCCGACCTCGCAGCCGCGCGGCGGGCGCTCGAGCCGCTCTCGCCAACCTCGGTCGAGGTCGCCGAGATCACCCCGGACGGCGTGCGGCTCGACATCCGGGGCCCGAGCGGCCTCGACCGCACCCAGGGAAGCGGCGAGGAGGCGGCGCTGCGCGGCCGCGCCCATCAGGTGCTCCACGACGCCGGGATTCTGGCTCCGCCTGAGACCGGCTAGCCGCGCTCGATCGGTCGAGCGGAGCGAGGAGTCCGGCCTCGGGTACCGAAAGCTGAAGGCCCGGCCGCCGCTACCCTTCCTGGCTGGCTCGGCATGTCCCAACGCTCGCGTAAACGACATCACCGCACGAAGGGCTCGGCCGGCAAGCTGATCCTGATCGCGATGGCCGTCTTCGTCGCGCTCGTAGGCTCGGCGCTTGGCGGTGGCGCTCTCTACATCAAGGGCATCCTCGACAAGGCGCCCTCGATCGACGAGCTGGAGCCGATCAAGCGCGGCAAGATCTCGACGATCTACGCCGCCGACGGCTCCAAGCTCGGCGTCGTGCCGACCGAGACGATTCGTGATCCGGTCGGGCTCAGCGACATCCCGAGGACTCTCCGGCAGGCGACGATCGCGGTCGAGGACGAGAACTTCTACCAGCACGATGGGGTCGACTTGAGCGCGGTGGCGCGCGCGCTGGTCGCGAACGTCGAGGCCGGCGAGGTCCGCCAGGGCGGCTCTACGATCACCCAGCAGCTGGTCAAGAACCTCTACATCGCCGATCCCGAGGAGACCTTCGAGCGCAAGGTGATCGAGGCCAAGCTGGCGCGCGAGTACGAGGACGAGCACCCCAAGAAGTACATCCTCCAGCAGTACCTCAACACCGCCTCCTACGGGACCAACAACGGCCGTACCGCGGTCGGCGTCAAGGCGGCGGCGAACATCTACTTCAACAAGGGCGTCAAGCAGCTCAGCCTCGACGAGTCGGCGCTGCTCGCGGGGATGCCGCAGGCGCCCTCCGAGTACAACCCGTTCGAGAGCCCGGACTCGGCGACCGAGCGGCGCAACCTCGTCTTGAAGGCGATGTTCCGCGAGGGCTACATCAAGTTCAAGGAGTACAAGCGGGCGCTCGCCGACGGGCTGGGGCTGGAGCGCGGCTACGAGTACGAGGAGATTCGCTACCCGGACATCTTCAACTTCGTGCTGACCGACCTGATCGACCGCTACGGGATCAACACCGTGCGCCAGGGCGGACTCAAGGTCAACACGACGGTCGACCCGGCCTTCCAGCAGCAGGCCCAGGACATCGTCGCCGCGAACTATCCCGGCGGCTCGGGTCCCGCCGCGGCGATCGCGAGCGTCGATCCCGACAACGGCGCGATCCGCGCGATCGCCTCCTCGCGCGCGACCGGCGACGAGCAGTTCAACGTCGCCTCGCAGGGCCACCGCCAGCCCGGCTCGGCGTTCAAGACGTTCACCCTCACCACCGCCATCCTGCAGGGGATCGATCCCGACTCGACCTCTTACCCGTCGGGGCCGATCGACCTGACGACGACCGAGTACGGGTCGTTTCCCGTGGCGGGCGGCAGCAGCGGCACGGTCAACCTGCGTTCGGCGACCACCGCCTCCGACAACACGGTATTCGCGCAGCTCGCGCTCGACGTCGGGCCGGAGAACGTCGCCGAGACCGCGACGGAGATGGGGATCGAGACGCCGCTCGACGGCCTGCCCGCCGAGACCCTAGGCGGACTCACGATCGGCGTCTCGCCGCTCGAGATGGCCGGCGCCTACGGAACGCTCGCCTCCGGCGGCATCCAGCACGACACGACCGCGATCAGCAGCGTCAAGTTCCCCAACGGCGAGACCGACGAGCCGAGCGAGGCGCCAGGCAAGCAGGTGATGACCGACGGCGAGGCGGACGTCGTCACCGACATCCTCGAGGACAACGTCGACGCCGGCACCGGCATCCTCGCCGACTACGGCTGCCCCGCGGCGGGCAAGACAGGGACCACGGACGAGAACACCGACGCCTGGTTCGTCGGCTACACGCCGAACCTCTCGACCGCCGTCTGGGTCGGCTATCCCAACGCCCGCATCTCACTCGGCGAGTCGGCCTTCGGTGGCACCCAGTCGGCGCCGCTGTGGAACCAGTTCATGTCCTTCGCCGACCCGAGCTGCGAGGACTTCCCAGCGCCCGAGACCCCGGCCTCGCTGTCGGGCTTCGCGGGTCAGTACACCGCGAGCGGGGAGACCTCGACCGAGACCACCGAGGACACCGCGACCGACACGGCGCCCGCCGCGCCGATCACCGACGCCGACGGCGACGGCCTCGACGACTCGCTCTACGCCCCCGGCGCCGACCAGACGATCCCGGGCGAGTAACGCCCCGGAACCCGGCGCCGTCCAGCGACCGGTGGCTGGCCCCTCAGACC
>JACDBR010000066.1 GCA_013694825.1 Solirubrobacterales bacterium | reverse complement strand
GGGTGAGCCCGGGCGCGGCGGACGGCATTGTCGGAAACGCCGTACTTGCGACCGGTCGCAAGGAAGCCCGAAGCCGTGATCTCAGCGATGAGCCGCTCGTACGGAGGGCGCTCCACCCTGGCCGGTCTCATGCCGAGGCGGCGTAAGGCCTCCGAATCGGAGCGCGACCTGGCCACCGCCTCTCTCGCATCCGGTTCGGGGTCGGCATACGCGAACACTAGTTCGTGCTGCGGACGTAAATGGTGGGCCGTAAACTTGCCTTTGGCTGCTATTCCGGGGTGGTGTAGTTGGTCAGCACTCCAGGTTTTGGACCTGGCGGCGAGGGTTCAAGTCCTTCCCCCGGAGTTGGATCGTCTGGGTGTCGACTGCGTCTCGACCGATTCTCGGAACGTTTCCGTGGGTACGCCGGATCCATGCCTGGCCAAGTCACCTCCGTCGCCGTTCTGGGCACCGGGATCATGGGCGGGGCGATGGCCAAGAACCTCGCTGCCGCCGGATTCGAGACGCGCGCCTGGAACCGCGACTCCTCGAAGGCCGAGGCGCTGGCCGATGCCGGCGTCACCGCCCAGGAGACCCCCGCGGAGGCGGTCGATAGCGCCGACGCCGTGATCACGATGCTGGCGGACGGCGCCGCCGCGCGCTCGGTGATGGACGAACAGGGAGCGCTCTCGGCGATGGACACCCGTGCCGTCTGGGTCCAAGCCTCGACCGTCGGAGTCGCCGCCACCGAGGAGCTCTCCGGTCTGGCCGGCGGCTGCGGGATCGGGTTCGTCGACGCGCCGGTGCTCGGCACCAAGCAGCCAGCCGAGGACGGCGACCTGGTCATCCTCGCCTCGGGCCCGCGCGAGTGTCAGGAGCCCCTCGGCCCGGTCTTCGACGCCATCAGCAAGAAGACGGTTTGGCTCGGCGAGGCCGGCAAGGGGACGCGGCTGAAGCTCGTGGTCAACTCCTGGATCCTCGCGATGACCACGGCGCTCGGCGAGACGGTCGCCATAGCCGAGGCGCTCGACGTAGATCCCAGCGCCTTCCTCGAGGCGATCGACGGCGCGGCGATGGATTCGCCCTATGCGCAGACCAAGGGCCCGGCCATGATCTCCGGGTCTTACGAGACCTCGTTCCCGCTCAGCCTCGCGCTGAAGGACGTCCGCCTCGTGCTCGAGGCCGTCGGCGACGGGGCCGAGCTGCGGCTGATGGAGGCGATCCGGGCGACCAACGAGCGCGCCGAGGAGCTCGGACACGGCGAGGCGGACATGGCCGCGGTCGCCGAGGCCGCCCGGCCCGCTCCCTCGCGGCCCGCATGACCCCAGGTCCACTCGCTCGCGCCCCGCAAGACCTCAGCTGGTTGGCCTACTCCTTCGCGGCCCGCCTGACCTTCGCCCGCCCGGCCTTGGTGCCCGGCTCCTTGGCCGGACCGCGCGGCGAGGCGATACCCAGCACCCGCATCGCCTTCAGCCCCAGGCTCAGCTTCTCGCGCCCCTCGGTCGAGGAGATGTCATGCCCGCTCAGGTCGCGCACGCGCTCGAGCCGGTAACGAATCGTGTGACGGTGGGTGAACATCTGCTCGGCGGTCGGCGTCACGTTGCCGTCGTTCTCGAGATAGGCCTCGATCGTCGCCACCAGATCGGTCTCGTACTGGTCGTCATAGGCCGCAAGCGGCGCCACCGTCTCGTCGTAGAAGCTCTCGAGCTCGGCCGGGTCCTCGCTCATCGCCGGCAGCAGCAGGCGATAGGAGCCGCTCTGCTCGAAGTCCAGCGTCTCGATCCCCTCAGCCTCGGCGACGTTGACCGCCAGCAGCGCCTCCTTCCCGGCGCGGTAGAGGTCGACCGGATCGCTGACCTGCCGGCTGTGGCCGATCGTCAGCGTGAAGCCCGGCAGCGAGGCCGCCAGCTCACGCGAGAGCCCTCGCGTCGCACGCTCGAAGCCAGCCTCGACACCGGCCGGGACGATCGCCGTCACCTCGGCCGACTCGCCGCCCCCCGACAGCGCCGCGATAGCGCCGGGGCTCGCCGCTCGCAGTGCCCGCAGCGCCACCACCAGGACCCGCGAGCGCCAGTCCTCGGTCTGTGCCGCGCGCGGCTGGGCTCGAGCGACGATCACGCCGCCGCCCTGCGCGAGCTTCGCGCCCAGC
>JACDBR010000052.1 GCA_013694825.1 Solirubrobacterales bacterium | reverse complement strand
GATCAGCTCGGGCGGGTCGGTCCGGATTCTGACGATGCGCCTGACCTCGCCCCCCGGCCCGCGCGGCGGACGCCTCGCGAGGGGGCTGGTCCTCGAGCTTCGCCGGCAGGGCGTGCGCGGCAGCGCCGGCAGGATCTGGAGCGGCAAGCTCGCCAAGCTGCGCAAGGTGAAGCTCGGCGTCTGGGCTCGCAACGAGACGCGCGGCTACGTCTTCAGGATCAGCTTCCCCGATACCGGCATCCCGGCCGGGCCCGGCCTCGGCGACAACCGCTTCCAGGGGACGCGGGTGCGCTCCTACCTGCGCTGGAGCTCGGTGCCGGCGAAGCGAAGGCCTCGGCGCTAGGGCGCGGGCGAGCGTCGCCCGCGCCGGCTCAGCTCGGCCGTGCTGCCAGGGCCTCGGCCAGCTTCGGCTGGAGCTGGACGTAGAAGAGACTGAGCGGGAACTCGTCGTCGCGGACTAGGTCGACGAGCTGCTTGGGCTCATCCACCTCGGGCAGCTCGCGGCGCTCGCGCGCCCAGACGCTCGACTCGGCCGGCGCGACGTAGGAGGCGACGAGCTCGTGGGCGGCGATCCACTGGCCGAGCTTCGAGCGGTCGATCCCGGAGTGGTAGAGGTCCTGGACGCGGGCGCGGAGGCCCTCGACGCCCTCGGAGAGGCGCTCCCAGTCGATCGTCAGCCGGTTGTCGGTCCAGTGCAGATAGCCCTCGCGGTGCAGGTAGGCGAACAGCAGCTGGCCGCCGAGCCCGTCGTAGTTTCGCTTCCGCGACCCGGTTACGGGGAAGCGGAAGAGGCGGTCGAAGACGATCGCGTACTGGGCGTGGCGGGCGAAGGCGAAGCCGTCGCGCTCCATCCGCACGGCCTCGGCGAAGGCGGTGAGGTCGCAGCGAAGCTCCTCGAGCGCGTACATCCAGTACGGGCTGCGCTGGCGGATCATGAACGGGTCGAAGGGCAGGTCGCCGCGCATGTGCGTGCGGTCGTGGACGAGGTCCCAGAGGATGTAGGCGTCGCGAGAGAGCTCGGGTGAGCCGAGCAGCGCCGAGGCGTCGGGCGGCAGGTTCAGCCGCAGGACCTCGGCGGCGCGGCCGCAGACGCGACGGAAGCGCTCGGCCTCGCGGTCGCAGAAGATCGCGCCGAAGTGCGCCGGCGGCCGGCCGGGCGCGGCGAAGGTCTCGGGGAAGAGGACGGCGCACTCCGAGTCGTAGCCGGCGGTGCGGTCGACGAACGAGACGGGGAGGAACTTGGCGTTGTCGTAGCGCTCGCGCTCGATCGCGTCGACCCACTCGGGCCAGGGGACGCGGACGATCAGCGCCTCGAAGCAGGTGTCGGGCGAGGCGTTTTGCTTGTACATCGGGAAGACGACGAGGTGCTCGATCCCGTCGCGGCGGTCCTGCTCGGGCCGGAATGCCTCGATCGAGCGCAGGAAGTCGGGCTTGGCGAAACCGTCGGCGACCCAGGCGTCGAGATCGCGCCCGAGCATGCGCACGTACTCGCGCTGGTGGGGGAAGTGCGGCTCGAGCCCGACCGCCGAGGATTGGATCTGGTTGACGAGCTCGCGCAGGCGCTCGGGCGCGTGCTCGGTCGTGTCGACCGACCCGTCGGGGCCCTGGGTCTCACGGAGCTCGGTGACGGCTGCCTTGAGGCGGTGCCAGTGGGGGTCGACCTTGGCCGGGGAGTCGGGCTCCGGCGCCGATTCGGCGAAGGCGGAGAAGGCAGCCCAGTAGACGAGGTTCTGCCAGAGCCGGCGGTGGGCGAGCTCGTCGATGCAGTCGTCGCCGAAGAGGTCGGAGTCCGAGAGCACGACGACCCGTCCAGCGCCGTGCTCGTTGACGGCGACGAGCGGGGCGCCGGGGTGAGAGGCGGTCTCGTGGGCGCTCGCGACGGCGATCGCGCCGTCGCGCAGCTCGAGCGAGCCGGCGCGGTAGAAGCAGGCGGAGTCGACGCGGGCGAGCAGGTCGGCGCCGTCGACGTTGGCGCCGGTGGCCGGAAGCTCGGCGAGGATCCAGGACGGGGCGCCGAGATGGTTGGAGTAGTCCTGAAGCGTCTCGTTGCTGACGCCGATGCCGAAGCGGTGCAGGAGCTCGTTGAGGTTGGAGCCGTACTTGTCCTGCTCGGTCTCGCCGAGCACGACGAGCCCGCCGCCGTCGCGCACGTGGCGCTCGATCGCCGCCATCTCCTCGATCGAGAAGATCGGTGAGCCGCTGCCGGTGGTGGCTTCCCACTTGGGCTCGGAGGGGTGGGCGATGACGAGCACGTCGGCGTCGCGCAGGGCGGTGTCGTCGAGTGGCCCGTCGGTGTGGGCGGCGACTGCGAAGTCGTGCGTAGCGAGCGTGTCGGCCGCGTAGGCGAGGGATGAATCGCCGGGGTGGGCGGGCTGCATGCGCTCGGCGAGCTCCGGGCGGATCGTCCAAGCCTCCTGGTGAGACTCGTCGAAGAGCACGGTGGCGAGCTTCGGGTGGGTCGGGAGAGCGGGCGCGTGGCGGGCGGCGACGGTCATGCGTTAGACGTTAAGGGGGCGACGGGTGGCGGTCAATGTGCGTTGCGTCGTCATGTGCGCAAGAATCTTGTGGATGGACGCGGTAGACCGGCGAATACTTGCGTTGCTGATGGAGGACGGGCGGCGGACCTACGGCAACGTCGGCGAGCGGGTGAGCCTGTCGGCGCCCGCGGTCAAGCGGCGGGTGGACAGGATGCGGGCAACGGGCGCGCTCGAGGGCTTCACGGCGGTGGTCGACCACTCGGCGCTGGGGGCGAGCACGGAGGCGCTGGTGGAGATGTTCTTTCGCTCCGGGACGACGCTGGGCGAGGTGGCCGAGGTGCTGCGCGAGCACCCGGAGGTGGTCGAGGCCTGGAGCGTGACCGGGGAGGCCGACGCGATCGCCCGGGTGCGGACCGCCGACAACGCCGACCTCGAGCGGCTGATCATCGACCTCCAGCGCGACGGGCTCGTCCAGCGCACCCGCTCCCAGGTGGTGATGAGCCACCTCGTGAGTACTCCGCGGGCGGGATAGGGCGCCGGGCGGGCCGGTGCGATGGGAGCCGGCAACCCGGGAGGGTCCATTGGCAAAGCCGCGCCCGACTCGAGCCGGGCGCCGAGCCCCTCATCGGGGGATCTGCGTGCCCTTCGTGCCGAGAGCGTGACGATTGCGTGCCAAGCCAGTGCCGATTGTGAGCCGAAAGGCTGAAACTGGCCATTTAAAGCCGTTTCCGGCCGGTCGGCGATCTAGCTTGAGCGCATGACACCCCACCTGAAACCACGCGAGCAAGGCGACCTCGGCGAGTTCTCGGCGATGCAGTGGTTCGCCGAGCAGGGGGCGCACATCTACATGCCGTTCGGCCACAGCCCGGACGTCGACTTCGTGGCGGTGGTGGACGGACGGCCATTGCAGATCGAGGTGAAGACGAGCACCAGTCGGCCAAAGCCCGGCCGCTGGCTGGTTCACATTTGCACGGCGGGCGGCAATCAGAGCTGGAACGGCCTCACGAAGTACTTCGACCCGGCTCGGTGCGACTATCTCTTTGCGCACGTCGGCGACGGCCGTCGCTGGCTGATCCCGACCAATGCGCTCGAATGCCGACGCGCCTTGACGCTCGGAGGTCCAAAGTACTCCGAGTTTGAGATTGACTCCGGAAGACCCCTCCGCGCCGACCTCGCGGAGCCATCTCTAGACTCGCGAGACACGCTGGGGGAGTATCCAAGCGGTCAACGGATGGCGCCTGTAAAGCGTCGGGCTAAGCCTTCGCAGGTTCGAATCCTGCCTCCCCCATCTCCTCTCTACGAGCGGGCGCCGGGCGCCGCTCACGAGGCCCCAGCGAAGCCGTCGATCGGCTCAGGAATCGCCACCATCTACCCGAAGCGCAGGACCACCGTCCCAGAGCATCCATTCGTGGCAGCCGGTTTGTCGCTTGGGGACGTGGTTCGATTCGAGGCCATCACTGAAGGCCGGATGACCGTGACGCGAGTCGGCAACCGCCAGGGGGCGGCCGCCCACGCGAAGTGTCCAGCAACGGGCTCTGGCTAACGGGCCGCCCAACGACACAGTTCCTCCGAGCCGTGTTGGCCCGACCGGAATGCCTACCGGCGCTTCTTCCCTCCGCGCCCGCGCCCAGAGCCGCTCCCGAGCTCGCGGCCGAACGCGTCATCGACGGCCCGGGTCATCTGCTGCTGGAAGATCGCGAGCAGCGCCTCCGAGGCGATCGGGCGTAGGCGCTGGATCGCGTCGCGCACCTCGGGCCAGCGCTCCTCCGGGCGGCCGGCCTTGTCGAACGGCTCCCAGATCTGGTCGAGGAACAGCCCGACGAAGCTCTTCGCGACGCTGCGGGCGTGGCGCATCGTCTCCTTGGCGACCGCGATCGCCGTCTCGGCCGGCACTCCCAGCCGGGCGAGCTCGTTCGCCGCTCGGAACAGCCGCGGGCTGAGGATCTCGACCCGGCCCTCGTCGAGCGGTCGCAGCAGGCCGACCTCCTCCGCCGTCTTCAGCAGCGCCGGGTCGGGTTCGACCTCCCAGGTCGAGATCAGCTCGCTGAGCGGCACGATCTCCGGCTCCTCCTCGTCCTCGAAGGGCTCGCGCAGCGCTCGAGTGAAGTCGAGCACCTCAGTCGCCGGGCCGGCGCCTTCGAGCAGCCGCCTGATCGACTCGAGGTTGAAGCCGTCGCCCTGGAGCTCGCGGATCAGCTCGATCCGGGCCGCGTGCTCGGTCCCGTAGTAGCCCGTCCTGCCCCGCACCGCCGGAGGGGGCACCAACCCGCGCGACTGGTGGGCACGGATGTTCCGCACCGTCATCCCGGTTCGGCGGGCAAGCTCGTCGATCGTCATCGAGCCTTCGGTGGCGTCCGTCACACGACTCAGATTACGCGTAACGCTTACATAGATCGGTGTAACATCGCGCTATGGCACTTGAAACGGCGTTCTCGTTCATCCAGTCGTCCTTCACCCTCCCGCTCGCCCAAGCCGAACCCGCCGGCGGCGCCGCGATCGACCAGATCGTGATCGCGACCCTCGGCGCCTCGCTGATCTTCGGCGCCCTCTCGTGGCTCTGTCTGCGTCACCGCGCCGGCAAGACCGACGTCCTGCGTCGCGCCTCGGCGCGCGTCGGCGGCTTCACCGGCCTGCCCGGGTGGGCGGCGCTACCGATCGCGCTCGCCGGCGTCTCGCTCGTCACCGCCCTGCTCGGTATGTACTGGGACATCTCGCTGCACATCGACGTCGGGCGCGACGCCGGGCCGCTAGCCAACCCCGCCCACTACCTGATCCTGGCCGGGCTCTTCGGCGTCCTCGCCGCAGGCATGCTCGCCATCTTCCTGCCCGAGCAGCGCCCCGGACCCGCCTCGATCCGGCTCGCCGGCGAATGGCACGCGCCGATCGGCGGCATCACGCTGACCGCGTGCGGCGCCTTCTCGCTGATCGGCTTTCCGCTCGACGACATCTGGCACCGCCTCTTCGGCCAGGACGTGACCCTCTGGGGGCCCACCCACCTGATGCTGATCGGCGGCGCCGCGATGACGATCGTCGGAATGTCGCTGCTGCTCGTTGAGGGGATGCGCTTCCGCGATTCCAATCGCAGCCGACCGCTCGAGCCGCGCGTCCGCCGCCGCTCCGACTTCCTCGTGGTCTCACGCCGCATCGGCCTTGCCGGCGCGCTGCTGATCGGGCTCTCGACCTTCCAGGCCGAATGGGACTTCGGCGTACCGCAGTTCCCGATGGAGCTCGAGCCGCTGCTGCTCGCCCTCGCCGCCTCGATGGCGCTCGTCTGTGCGCGGATCTGGATCGGTCCCGGCGGCGCCTTCGCCGCGGCCGGCTTCTACATCCTCGCCCGCGGCCTGACCAGCGTCATGGTCGGGCCCGTCCTCGGCGAGACCCTCCCCCACATGCCGATCTACCTCGCCGAGGCCGTCCTCGTCGAGCTGACCGCCCTGGCGATCATCCGCCTCGGCGCCGGCCGCCTTCACCCGATCCGCTTCGGCCTTGCCTCCGGCCTGCTCATCGGCACGGTCGGATTCGCGGCCGAGTGGGGCTGGAGCCACCTCTGGATGCCGATCCCCTGGACCACCGACCTGCTGCCCACGGCGCCGATCCTGGCGCTGGCCGCGGCGCTCGCCGGCGGCGTCGCCGGCGCCCTGCTCG
>JACDBR010000152.1 GCA_013694825.1 Solirubrobacterales bacterium | reverse complement strand
GCATGGGCCAGGCGCCCGTCGACCGTCGTGGGCTCGACCCCATGGAGGACCTGGAGCGCGCCGGTGGGATCGCCGAGCTTGATCTGGGCGAGTGCTTGCTTTGCCCGGAGCTCGTGCGTTGCGGGCTCGCCGACGACGCGCGCCGCAGCCGCATAGGCCGCCGGCGCGCCGCTGTCCCCAACGGCGTCCAGCGCTTCCGCCCGCAGACATAGCGCCTCGCCAAGGTCTGGTTCGTGTTCGAGCACGGGTCGGAGGTGAACGAGGGCATCAGCGAACGCCCCCAGCCTCAACGCCTGCCTGGCCGCGGCCAGGAGCCATGCGACGGCCTCCTCGGGACGGCCGCCGTCGAGCCAATGACGAGCGATCAGCTCGGGAGACGCGTCGGTGCCGGCGAGGCGTCGCGCCGTGTCGCGGTGCACGGCGAGCCGCTGGTGCGGAGGGAGTTGCTCGACCAAGGCTTGGCGGACCAGCACGTGGCGAAACCGGTAGTGCGCGCCGGAGACGACCAGGACCCCCGCGTGTAGTGCTGTGTCGAGCAGTGCAGACGCCTCCGCTTCCGAGGCGCCCGCCAGCGCACCAACGCTCCCCGGATCAAGATCGTCACCCGCCAGCGCCAGCCGCCGCAGCATCGCCACCGTGCCCTCGCCGAGGTCGACGAACCTGGAGGCGATCGCGTCCCGGGCCGTCGGAACGAGCGCCGGAACGCCCGCAACGGCGCTATGGGCCAGCTCGAGGGTGAGGAAGGGATTGCCCTGCGCGAGATCGACGATTCGATCGACGACCTCGGCGGTCCGCGGGGTGGGTGCGCCCGCCACCACGAGCGCGGCCGCGTCCTTTCGGTCGAGCGGCCCGAGGTCGATCTCCACCGCCTTGCCGCTTCGCGTCAGCCTCGACACTCCCTGCGTGAGGAGCCCGGGTGCCGGCTCCGGGCGGAACGAGAGGACTGCCAGGAGCGGGGTCCCGCTCGCGGAGCCGAGGTGATGCAACAGATCGATCGTGGCTTCGTCCGCGAGGTGCGCGTCGTCGGCGACCAGCACGACCGCGGCGCCATCGCCGGCGGCCAAGAGCAGGCTTCGAAACGCGCCGATCATCTGGTGGCGAGTGAGCGGGCTCTCCAACGGCGGCGCCGGCGCGGCCAGCGAGGTCAGCTCGGCCAGCACCGAGCGCCTCCGACTGCCGACTGCATCGAGCAGCCCGCGGTCCCGGGCCACGAGCTGCTCGACCACGCTGGCGATGGGCCCATACGGACCGCCCGCCTCGGTGGCCGCGACGGCGACAACCGTCCAACCCTCGGCCTGAGCCACCCGTGCCACCTCCCGGCACAGCGCCGACTTGCCGATGCCCGCCGGCCCGCGCACGACAAGCGCGCTGGGTTTGCCGCTCTGAGCGGTTCGCAGCAGGGCGGTAGCCCTCGCCAGCTCGAGCTGGCGGCCCACGAAGGCGGGCTCGGTGATTCCCAACCCCGCGACGCACTCGTCGTAGATCGCCTCCGTCTCCTCGCTCGGCAAGATCCCCAGCTCGCGTCGCAAGGCAGTCCGAAGCCTCCCGTACCAGCGAATCGCATCAGGGCGACTGCCGGCCTCCAACTCGCGCCGCATCAACTCGCGGTACGCCGGCTCGTCGGTTGGCTCAACCTCGACCAACCGGTCCCACTGGCCACTGCGCCGCAGCAACTCCACATGCCGTGAGCGCAGGCGCCCCCGCGGTGCCTGGGTCCACTCCTCATACAGAGCCTCCGGGAGAAGATCGCCACCGTAGGCCGACGCGGCGGCGGCACAGGCCGCCGCGTCGCCGCCGGCCAGGGCCGCGTCGCTCCGAGCCTCAAAGCGGCCGGCATCGGTCTCAACCGACCGCGAGGGAAACAGGGCAACCTGCCCGCCGCGGAGCACGACCGCGTCCGGGCTGGCCAGCGCCTGCCTGGCGTGATGGGCGGCCTTGCGCAGGTTCGCGGCACCGGCCGCGGCTTCGAGGCGTGGCCAGAGCGCCTCGACCACCTGGTCGCGCGTCAGGCGATGCCCGTCGGCAAGTGCCAGAAGCTGGACGAGCTCGGCGGCACGACGACCCGGCCACGCATCCGCGGCGACCTCGTCACCAGTGACGGCTACCCGGAACCGGCCGAGCAACTCAAAGCGGACGTCGCTGTCCTGCGCTTCAGAGCCCATCGCCCTCGATCCCGGGGCGCACCTTACATCAGGAACGTTTTGGGAACGCGGGGCCGGCAGGCTCGTCCCGAACTCGAACCAGGAGGAAGCATGAAGTCGATCTCACGAGAAGAGGCATCGGTGGCGATCGAGGGTGACGGCGTCGAGCTGCGGAAACGGGAGATAGGGGGCGGCATGACCACGGCGTTCGTGCGCTTGCCCAAGGGCGCCGACCTGAGGCCACCCCTTGCCGGACTTCCCGGCGACCTGTGCCAGTGCCCGCACTGGGGCTACCTGCTCGAGGGTCGCGTGAAGATGCACACGCGCGACGGCGAGCAGGTATACGAGGCGGGCCAGGCCTTTTACTGGGCGCCCGGGCACGCGCCCGAAGCCCTCGAGGACTCCGAGTACGTGGACTTCTCGCCCACCGACGAGTTCAACCACGTCATCGACCACATCAAGGCGCAGGGGTAGCCGCGGTGAGAATCGGAGATCACATCCGCTCGAACGTCATCGGCTGCTTGGCCCTGTTCTTCGCACTCAGCGGCGTCGGCTACGCGGCCGCGACGATCGGCAGCCGGGACGTGATCGACGGCAGCCTGCTCGGCAGAGACGTCAATAACGGGGCGTTGCAGACGAAGGATCTCGCTCCCGATGCGGTCAGGTCGCTGTACCTGATCGAGGATTTCTCCCGCGCAACCGCCAACGCCAGCGGCGAGTTTGCCGAGAGCACCATCAGCTATCCGCTGGCGCTGCGCGCTGCGCCGCAGCTCCACTTCATCGCCGCGGGCCAGCCGAGCAACGTCTCCTGCCCGGGAGCGGTTGACGATCCGAAGGCAGCTCCCGGCCAACTCTGCGTCTACGAGAACGGCGCGACGAACCGCGACCCGGGCGACGTCGCCTTCCACTTCGGCGGCGGCAGGGATCGCCTTGGATTCGGGCTCTCCGTGCTGGCCGCATCCAGCACGCCAGGTCTCTTCGCGAGCAACGGCAGCTGGGCGGTCACCGCCCCCTGACCGGCTACCAGGTGACCGACTACCAGGTGACCGGCTACAAGGCGACCGGCTGGCGGGCGGCGCTGCCCGTGGTGCTGCTGCTCAGCGCCATCGCCGCGCCTTCCGCGCAGGCCACCTCCCTCACCGTCGGGCTACGCGGCGACGGCGAATTCGATCCACAACAACGATTTCATGGACATCAACAT